>CAZWJZ010000377.1:0-4575 GCA_964634665.1 uncultured bacterium
TTCAGATGAGATTTCAAGTTCATCTTTAAGCCTAACAAAAACATCTGTACTAAGTCCTTCACGTAACTGATGAATCAGTACTTGAGTATCTTTCGCTTGAATACCAAGTAAAGTTTTTGTTTCTTCAAAATGAGCTGAATAAGCTGTAAGCATAGCAGCCTCCGCATATGGCGTTTTTATTATAGCCAAATGGCAGAGATAAGTCTATAAATAAGACGGAACTCAAACAACATCTTTCTTAGCTAACGTCAGAAGACTTATCGAATTGCTAGACAACCCTTTAATTTCATATCTGTTTGGCTTGCAGCAAAACTCAGGAAAAAATCTTAAAGCTTAACTCCGCATCTTCTTAAAGGCATTTATCAAGCCATTTGTCGAGCTGTCATGACTTGTTATTTCTTCCTCACCTTTCAACTCTGGCAGTATGGCTTTTGCTAAGACTTTGCCTAGCTCTACGCCCATTTGGTCAAAGCTGTTTATGTTCCAAATGACGCCTTGAGTGAATATTTTGTGTTCATAAAAGGCTATGAGTGTACCGAGCGTTTCGGGCGTAAGTTTTTTGTAAAGGAAGCTGTTTGTGGGTCTGTTGCCACTAAAGACTTTTGAATTTATGAGGGTTTCAGTTACGTTTTCACCCAAATCTTTTTTTACTTCTTCTTTGCTTTTACCTGTCATGAGGGCTTCGGTTTGAGCAAAATAATTACTTAAAAGTATTTCGTGGTGTTCACCGGTGGGGTTATGGCTTTGGGCTGCAGCTAGAAAGTCGCAGGGTATGAGTTTTGTGCCTTGGTGTATGAGTTGATAGAAGGCGTGTTGACCGTTGGTTCCGGGTTGCCCCCATATAACTGGGCCTGTTTCGTAATGTATTTCTTCACCATTTCGGCTTGTACTTTTGCCGTTGCTTTCCATATCACCTTGTTGAAAGTAACTAGCGAAATGCTCTAGGTACTGGTCGTAAGGAAGAATAGCGTGACTTTGGGCATGCCAGAAGTTGTTGTACCAAATGCCTAGTAAAGCCATTACGACAGGGATGTTTTGTTCTAAAGGGGTGTTTAGGAAGTGCTGGTCAGCAAGCTCCGCACCGTTTAAGAGTTCCTTGAACTTATCAAAGCCTATATAAATGGCGATGCTTAGACCTATGGCACTCCAGAGGCTGTAACGACCACCAACCCAATCCCAGAAACCAAACATGTTTTTGGTATCTATATCAAAGTCACTCACACCTTGCTCGTTTGTGCTTAGCGCAGCAAAATGCTTAGCAACATGGGTTTTATCTTTAGCTGTTTTCAAGAACCAATCTCTGGCTGTATTAGCATTCGTCATGGTTTCTTGCGTGGTAAATGTTTTTGAGGCTATAAGGAAAAGACTCGTTTCAGGATTAATCTTTTTGAGCGTTTCTGCTAAGTCACTGGGGTCTATATTAGATACATAATGAACCTTTATGGTTTCATGCGCGTAAGGTTTTAGGGCCGTCGTGACCATTTTAGGACCTAAGTCACTCCCCCCAATACCTATGTTAATAACATCAGTAATGGCTTTACCTGTGTAGCCTTTCCAGTTGCCCCTACGAACATCTTCAGAAAATGCCTGCATGTGAGTTAAAACCTCATTAACATCTGGCATGACATCTTTACCATCTACATAAATAGGGGTGTTACTTTGATTACGCAAAGCAATATGAAGAACAGCTCTGTCTTCAGTTAAATTTATCTTATCACCCTTAAACATTTTTTGACTCATACCTTTTAAATCTGCTTCTTTAGCTAAGTCCAAAAGAAGCTGCATAGTTTCTTGAGTAATACGATTTTTACTATAGTCAAACAAAATATCTTGAAACTCGAGTGAGAATTGAGCAAAGCGCTCAGCATTTCCTGCAAATAAATCTCGCATCTGTACGTCTTGCATTGCTTCTTTGTGTTTGCTTAGGGCCTGCCATGCTTGTGAGTTGGTTATTGTCATAGTTTGTTCCTTTTCGTTTACTTCTTTTTATCATACTGAATTTATGCTTAAAGGGCTTTAGGCTGATTTATTTTTTAGCAGCTTAGCTGAATAGTGTTAATCATGCTGCGGTGACTCTCTATCTTTTGCTTGATACTTAACCTAACTGCGAATGGTCACACTCGAGTTTAGCAAGTCTTCAGTGTTTTGTTTTGAGGCTGCTTTGAGTTATCATGCTAGGCACTATGAAAAAGAATCTCTAAATCGCTTTTCTTAAGCTTTAATCAGCTAGGTATTTTTGTAAAGGCGGGAGCCCATCTTTAATTGGCGTTTTGACCTTAAGTTTTTTCTTAGCTTTAATAACAAGTCTGAAAATACAGTTCATAAACTCAGTTAGAGTTTACTCCGTTTAAAAACGGACTTGGTATCTGTTTCAACGGTCCAAGACCGCGTTTAATTCTTTTTGGAATTCAACGGATTGGGTATAAGATACACCCAATCCTTGAAAAATAGTCTTTTTTTAGGAGATTCTTTTGTTTCAACGTTCGTTTTCTGCAAAAACCATTTACTTACTTTTTGTAACCATTACAGCTTTAGCCTTTACAACTTTTGCTACCCTTTCTGCTATTTACAGATTTCAGACGGCGCAGCTCAACCCTTTTGAACTCATACTTATAGGCACTGTTTTAGAACTGACAGTTTTCTTGTTTGAAGTACCTACAGGCATAGTGGCCGATCTTTACAGTCGTCGGCGCTCAGTCATTATTGGCATGGTATTAATAGGCTGTGGCTTTATTTTAGAGGGCGCAATACCCATTTTGACATTCATGCTTTTAGCTCAAGTCATCTGGGGTTTAGGAGCAACCTTTGAAAGTGGCGCCATAGAAGCTTGGATTACAGATGAAAGCAGTGAAGCTGAAGCAGCTGACCTCTTTTTAAGAGGCACACAAATAGCCCAATTGGTTTCTTTTTTAGGTATTGGCTTGAGTGTTGCTTTAGCGCAATTCTACTTAGGTTTACCTATGATTATAGGCGGCATAGCTTATTTAGGTCTTGCACTCTTTTTAACATTTAAAATGCCTGAAAATAAGTTTAAACCTCAGTTAAACAGTGACCATAGTTTACTTAGAAACTTGAAAAACAGTTTTCAAGCAGGCATTGGAGCTGCGAAGCAAAAACCTGAGTTATTTACCCTTTTTATCATAACGGCTATCTTAGGCGCATCATCAGAAACCTTTGATCGTTTAAACGAAGCGCACTTTATAGCTGACATTGGCATGCCCAGCGTTTTCACACCCGTCATTTGGTTTGGGCTAATAAGTGCAGGCTCGAGTATTTTTGTTATTTTGCTGATTGAGCGTGTTCGTAGGCGTGTTGATGTTTCTAGTCAGCTTGTGCTTACACGTGCTTTGTTTGGCATTACGATTGCTTTGGCTATTTCGGTTTTTGGGTTTGCTGTAGCGGGTAATTTTTTGCTTGCGCTGGTGTTTTATATGTCTGCCATTTTGTTTCGTACACTTAACAGACCTCTTTTTACGACTTGGCTGAATCAGAAGCTAGCATCTGAAACAAGAGCTACGGTTATGAGCATGAATGCTCAGATGGATGCTCTTGGGCAAATTACGGGTGGGCCGTTGTTGGGTCTTGTAGCGCAAGCTTATGGCATGCCACTTGCTTTTGTGGTGGCTGCTTTTATTTTGCTACCTGCTATTTGGTTGTACAGAAATGTGTTACTGAAGATGTTTTCTTAAAACATCTTCCTACTAATTGCAATCATCATTGCACAAACAATGATGATTGCAATTAAAGATTTTTAAAAGCATCACAGTTATACTTGGGATACAAGTTTTTGCTGCCTCATAACGTGCTTTTTAAGCCTACTCAAACATAATTCAGAGTCTTAACTTAAGCATCAAAAAAACTCAAACAGCCTGAAGCCAAGCTAATGCAGCTTCTTCATCTTGAAACAGTTTAAAGCGATAACCAGCGTTATAGGCTAAGGTTTCAACAAAATTATGTGACTTATCTTCAGGATCAACCAGTACAGCCATCCTCAACTTACTTATGTTCGACTGCCGTTCTTTTATAGTGCTCTGCATATCTTTATACATCACAAAATGATTTTCAAATGGGCCCATCATATTTCGGGCATTACGAGCATCAATAACAATAAGTGAAATACCTGTCTGACTTCCTAACTCAAATATAGACTTTATAAAGACCTGCGCCCCTGCCCTATCTATATCCCCATTGAGTTCACAAATAATGTAGCCCCCATCTTTTGCTACAAAGGTACTATGTTTCAGCATCTTCTCTCAGTCACCTCGCATCTTCACGAACTATCATATATTATATATCTGTAAGTACTGCCCCCCTTGACATGCCGTCTGTAACGCAAACTTTTAAGGGGAAATTCGAAAATTCACCCATTTATACGCTGATTTCGAACCTTTATGAGAAGAGCACGGTTTTTCCTCATGTTCAATCCTGTCCTAGACGCAAGATCATAATGTCTCCAATTTGTCAATAGGGTAAGTAGTTACATATATCTTAAATACTACAAAGCCTAAGGTTTAAACTTCGTAACTATTCAGCCCCAAGTGCAGGCAAGATAGGTTGACCTCTAAAAACAGACAC
>CAZWJZ010000378.1:0-4557 GCA_964634665.1 uncultured bacterium
GGTATCAGTTTGCCTTAAAATGATTTGCTTTTCTTTTTCTTCACGTTCATAGTGGGATTCGGTATTTAGGCGGCCTTCAGCTAGCAAGTCATTTTCACGCTCGGGTTCTATTTGATGTGCCATGAGCCAACATTCACGCTTACAAATTGCGTAATACCAGACTAGAGTGCCTGTTATGTTTGGGGTTTCCACTACAAAAAACTCGAGTCGTCTGGACTGCCTAAACCAAGATCTAGACCTCTCTTAGCATCGTAAGTACCTTCATAAACAAACCAGAAAAAGCCTACTTGGTAAGCAACGTTTGCAGGGTCAAAACCACGTTTTCCCCAGATAGTTACGGTAACTAGGGCTAAACGTGATGCAAGTTTTCGCAATGCCCGCCTTTTCTCCCACCTGTCTTTAATATCTAGAGCGCTTCTGAGGGCTTCTTTCAAGTCATCATCACCTCTATCTCTTTCTGGAACAATAAACTGATACTGGTTATCTTGCTCTCCGCGTAACAGTTTTGATACGTCTAAATGCTCTTTAAAGTATGCCCAGTTTTTAGTGTGGTTTTGACCCAAATCTTCCAAATTTCGTATGGCTGCAAAATAGCCATCACACAGACCCAATATAGCTTCTTCGGGTATCGTGTGGTAATTTTCTAGGGCTTTTCGTGTTTCTTGCAGACTAATATCCGCGCTTCCGTCAGTTTTACGGTAAACCATTGAGCTGTAACGTTTGCCTTTATCATTAATCAACGAGTAAAACTCAACATCACAACGAGGTTTTAGGTTGTTACGGTTACAGCGACCTGCCACTTGAATCAAGCTATCAAGTGGGGCAAAATCCCGCAATACCAAATCCATATCAATGTCTACACCTGCTTCAACAACTTGGGTTGAAATAACGAGACAAGGTTCTAAATTGGTTTTAAGGAATCCAATAATTTCTAGCCTATCTATCGGCGTAACATCTGCTGTTAAAAAGTAAATGGGACACTCGTCTGTTTGCCAAATGTTTGAGAGATCATCAAAGACTCGCCTTGCACTTGCTCTCGTATTAAGGGTAATCAAAACACGTTTTTCCTTAAGCCTTTCATAGCGCTCAGTTAGCATTTCAATAAATTCGACTAGAGGCAGGTCTGTTTTATGTTTGAGGACAAGCTGATAGCGGCCAAAGTGTTTAAAGATGTCTTGAACGTTAGGTATAAGCTCTTGGGCTTTGTTTATGAAGCCTGGTTGGGTTGCTGACATAGCTATAAGGGTGCTGTTAAAAGTGCTACTAAGTTCATGCAGAGCATTTTGTGTTACATCCCATAGGTGGGTGGGTAAAGCCTGAATTTCATCAAAGATGATAACCGCATCACATAAATGATGAAAGCGCATTTGATGTTTAGCTCTTGAGCTTAATAAGGCAAGAAGCACCTGATCAAAGGTGGTTATTACGATATCGCTCTGCCAAGTATCAAGAAAAAAGTCAGCGTCACCGTCTTCCAGTTCAAGATAATCCCTAGCGCTTAAGCTGTGACTTTGCATTACAGTGTTTTCAGAAGGCTTATTTAGAACATCGTCGTAAACTTTAGAAGTCTGGTCAACAATAGCTAAAAAAGGTAGGACAATTATGACTTGCCGTTTTTGCTGTTCACGCAATTGAAAAGCTAATGATGCTGCTGTGAGTGTTTTACCTAAGCCTGTTGGTAAAGTAAGGGTAAAGATTTTTTTGCTAGATGTATTTGAAAGCGTTCTTAGAGCATCAACACGAGCTTGTGTCCTTAAGGTATTTATGGGAGATGCGGGTGTGTTATTTAGAAAAGTGCCTATGACATCTAAAGGTATAGGGGTAAATTCACGCTTTTTATAGTCAGCTTGAGCATCTTTAGAGAGTGCTAAAAAAGCTTTATCGGCCTCAAGTAAAATGCTAAATATTAATTGGGTTTTCAGCCTTTGTTGTACTGCATCAGCTAGCTCTAAATCATCCAGCCATTCAAAAAGTTCTTCACAGCAATCCATTGCGTCAAAAACGGTTTCTTCGCTGGCTGTAAAATCCGATTTATCAAAAGAGAATTTCGTGTGCCGCTCGAGTTCTTGCAAGGGTAAGTCATGAAGTTGTTTAATAAGAACTTTTGCCGCATCATGAAAACGCTTATCAATATCTTTGCGGCTTGGTAAAAGGCTGTGATGACCAACGATGCTTGTACCCACTTGCAGCAGCCAGTCATCAGAAAAGTTTTGCCTTTCTTTTAATTTGGTTGCAGCAAGAAAGCCAATAAGTGTGTGTGCCTTATTTTCTTTTCTGCCTGGCCAATCTTTTGGTTCGGGTTGATAGCTTATGTAGTCCTGAAAAAAGCTTGTAGCTTTGCCAAAATCGTGTAACCTCACAAGTTCATCTAAACGCCTTGTTATGACTTCTGTTAGTGAATGGTAAGAAGCAATAATATTTGCCGCTTCAGCAACTTCATCGAGATGGCTTTGCAAGAGCTTTGTTGGGTGGGAGTAAAGTAGCTTCATAAGAACATAACGGGAAAAGGGTTTAAGTTTTCGATAGTTATATTCCAGGCATCTTGGGTTTGAACTGGTATGGGGCGACCTTGGCGCTCAACTAAATAATTTGCGTGACTAAAAATGCGGTCTTCAGTTAGGGCACGGGGCATACGTAGCACCTGTACTATTAATTTGTCTTCCAGAATTTTTTCGCCATCAATCTTTACCGTGTCTTGAGGAACAATACTTTGACAGCGTAGCGTTTGTTTGTCTTGCAAAGCGGTAGCTTTTGCCTCGCTAATAAATTCTATATCCGCATTCATTTCTGACAGGCCCAAACAGGGTGAATAGTGCCAAGCCTTGGCTTTAAGGCGTCTAACAAATTCACTATGATGGCTTTCTGGCAAACAAGCAATGATCTGATAATTAGGCTTAATGAGCCATTCTTGCTTAATTAAGGTGGCTTTTTCAGGTTTATCACTGCCCTTCATACCAAGCTTGACTTTAGTTGGTAAAGGCGTAGGAATTTCTTTGCGAAATTTTGCGCGATGCCAATGAGTTTGGGGTTGTTCGCCTGTTACTGCAAGTCTTGTAGTTGCCAATTCAATTTGAGGCTTATCTTTCGCCAAACCCAGTACAGCTCCCAAGACTCCTAATAGAACTGTTCTAGGGGGTACTGGGTAACTTAAGGCACTGGCACTAGCCTCAGCTTTTAAAAAGTGCCCGAATCGCCCTGAGTACGAGAAAATAACCGCAGATTTGCTAGTTTCTAGGTCCATCAAAATCTAAATCATGGTGCTTGTCAAGAAAAGCTTTATCTTCGGAACTTAATTGAATATCTGGGCTTAGACAGTAACTTACTTTGGCAATGTGATGAGTGAATTGCTCGAGCCTTTGTTGTAACAGACTTAAGTCAAGATGGTAATCCAAAGGGCTACTCCAATTGCGAGCGTCACCTTCACCCTTTGTTTTTACATAGTCAAGCAGATTGCCAAATTGAAACTCATGACCTTCTTTATAGCTTATATTGACAAGTAGACGAGGTACCTGACCTGTTTTACTGCGAGTATTTGCTGCAGATCGTACACCTTGCCATAAAGCTTTTAACGCTTCATCATAATCAGCATTACTTAATAAAGATATTTTTGCGCTGTGTTCATTAGCAATGCCATTAAAGCCAATTAGACCGTAACGAAGACCAAAAAATTCGGTGAAGGTACCTTGTGTATTTTTAGCGTCGCTACTAAAAGTAGTTGTACCTCTTATTTCAATTTCCTGAGCAGGGTGCAAAACCTCACCATGACTAATTTGTAAAGCCCCTGTTAAAGTTTTAGGTTGAGGTTCCCAAGAACGCCCACCTCTATCTTCTTTAAAAGCCAAAGAGCTCCCAAAGAGACGAGCGTCTATAAAACTATTTAAAATCAAGTTTACTAATTCTTCTTTATCAGCTTCTTTTTTGCCAAGGTTTGCAAGTTCAGCATTCACTCGACCTGTTAAATTGGTGGTACGCCCTTCTATCGAGTCAACCAAAATTCCCTTACCTTGACTTTTGAAGTAATCGCGCATAAAACGTTTGAGCCGAACATCTGTTACGTAGTAAGTACCATCAGGCAATACCCGAGGGCGATTTTCGTCGGGGTCACCATTTGGGTTGCCCATTTTTATGTCATAGGCAAAAAAGAACTCTTGACGTGATTTTAGGGGCTCGCTCATGCGGTTTTCTCCTCTTCTTTTCTGGTTTTGGGTGGGATAAGGGTCTTGGTTAGAGATTGACCAAGCAATAAGTAATAACAAGCATCTGTTTTATTAAGTGTGGGTGTGCCTATTTGAACACCAAGACCACCTAGTTCTTCAACAATTGCAGCAACTTCGCTGCGAGATTCTGTTTCATAGGCGAGTAATTTTTCGCGTACCTTGTTATATAAGTTTGGCAAGTCTGCACCTGTCATATTTAAGCGTTTTAACCAAGTAAGTGCATTAGCACCCACATTTACATCTCTTGCAGCTTGTACTTCCATAACTTTGCCAAAAAGTACGCCCAGTAAAAAAGCGTAAACCTTGTCCTTGTGATCTAAGCCAGCTGTCTTTTCTGCAT
>CAZWJZ010000379.1:0-4545 GCA_964634665.1 uncultured bacterium
AAGGGAAAACTGTTAATTCTTCGAAATGTATATTTAGGGGTGCGGAAGCGCGGCTAAAGAGGGCATAAGTTAGCTTTATGGGGATAAATCGTGGTTATGCCAAAAACACCTTCTTTTATTTTGGTTTAAATCAGTGAAGTTCTTGTCTTTTCTTCATATCTGCTTCATCATAAGGCGTAAGAATTGCGTTATTCATAAGGTAGCCTACTGCGCCATATTCGCTTATCTCACCATCAATCAGCAAAGTCCCATTAATGACAATCGGATCCCAAGACTCATCATGACTAAGGGGATACTTAGGTACAACATAAATCATTTGATTAGCAGGGGGTGGCGGCACATGAATGCAAGCTCCATAGTTTGGTACTAGCAAAAATTCCGTAATCGCATCTTCTGTGCCAGAAAGGGGTACAACATAACCTGCTAAACTAATTTCTTGACCAGCTAATTCCTCAACGATGGGTGTTTCTTTTAAAGCTCTTGCCATTAAGTCGGATTTTGGACCAACCTCAAAAATAAATAATTGAGGTATCGGAAAGTAATCAGCTGGCATAAGCTCAGGCCAGATTAAAAGCACAGGATTCATGGCTTTAAAGGCATTTAGATTTCGCTGACGTTTTAAGCTTAGCACCTTACCAGCTTCAGGGTCACCCCCAAAACCTGTTAAGAGCGACGCCACAAACAAGGTAAGAAGAATAAAAGTAAAAGCTCGAGCTATTTTCGTATTCCTCATATTAGCGATCCATGACAGGTGGTAACAAGGGCTCGTCATCATCAAAACCATCTACCACAACAGGTGATTTAGCAATGCCTGCATATTCAGATTCATCAAAGGTCGTCAATATAGGGTTTATCATCTGATAGCCTACAGCACCAAGACCGCTGGTTCTACCTTCTGCAGTCAAAGTTCCAACCACAGATATTACATCCCAAGATTCATCCATCAAAAGCGGGTACTTAGGTTTTACATAAACAATCTGGTTGGCAGGTGGCGGGGGTACATGAATGCATGCTCCTAAGAAAGGGACGAGTAAAAACTCCCAAATGGCTTCATCGGTACCATCTAAAGGTACTACATAGCCTGATATTTTAACGTCTTGGCCATTTAAAGATTCTACTAAGGGGGTTTCTTCAAGCGTCTGTTGCATCATCGCTTCAGGGTTTTCGACAGTCCATGGGAACACTTGGCTGCTTGGTATGTAATCTGTTGGCATTAGATTAGACCAAGCTAGAGATGTAGGATTCATTTGCTTAAATGCCCTGATCCTAACTTGCTCAGCAAGCTTTAGTGGCACACCTGCTTCAGGGTCGGCCGGTTGACAACTACTTAGCAGCACAATAATGATGAGAAAAAGAGTTAGGCTCAGGCGTTTCATTGTGTAAAGTATAAAACGTATAAATGAGAGAAATGGCATAAGATTTACACTTTAACTGTCATGCCATCAGCTAGGGAATTTCGGTAAGCTCTAAATGCAGGAATTAAACCCATTAGAAAACCTGTAGCTATTACAAGGCTAAGTAAATTAAAATCGTATCTGCTTAGAGGATTAATGGCAATAAAAATACCAAACTGTGATTCTATATAGGGTCTTCCCATAAAGAGACTAAGGTAAAGCAAAACAACACCTAGTAAACAGCCAATTATTGTGAAAGCTAATGCTTCACTGGTTAGAAGAGCAAAAATCTGCCATGGTCGTGCCCCCACTGAGCGCAAAATTGCCATTTCACGTCGTCTTTCGCTTAAGCTTGAAAGAATGGAGCTGAGCATGCCTATAAGCCCACTTAATACTACAAAACTAGAGACGATTAGCAGAGCTCTTTCAGCTACCCCAAGTAGACCCCAAAGCTCTTGTAAAGCTACACCAGGTAAAATAGCAAGGAGAGGTTCGCGGTTGTATTGATTTATCGCACGCTGCAAACTAAAAATCCCTGTTTTTGAATTTACACCTACTAAAAATGCCGTAATAGCTTGTGGTGTTAAGACAAGTTCACGTACTTCTTCGGAATCTACCGATAAGCTAGGAATAGGAACACCCCCTTCCCAATCAATATGAATGGCTTCAATAGCTTCGAGGCTTACATGTACGCTTCTATCAACAGGAGTACCTGTTTTCTCCAATATACCTACCACGCGAAACGGTTTATCATTATGATTTAGCAAGCTAACGCGTTGTGTACCGTGTGCCAAAGAAATCTCTTGACCAAGTGAATAGCCCAGCTCATTTGCGACATCTTTACCTAAAACAGTGTCAAATAAATCATCAAAAGGATTACCTTCTGCAAAACGTAAGCTCCGTTGGCGACCATAATTATAGTGCTCAAAGTAAGCGCTTGTTGTTCCAACGACTCGAAACCCTTCATGTGAATCCCCTAACGATAAAGGTACAGACCATGCAACATTTGGGTGACTAATAATTTGCTCGTAACTTTCATAAGTGATATTGTTTGTGGCATTACCAAGGCGAAAAACTGAGTAAAGCAAAAGCTGAATCGAGCCACTTCGCGCTCCCACAACAAGATCAGTTCCAGAAATAGTATTGGCAAAACTCGAGCGTGCTTCTGTCCTTACCCTTTCTACACCCAAGAGTAGTACTACACTAATAGCAATAACTAAAATTGTGAGAATAGTAGTGGCTTTTCGGTTCCACATGCTTTTTATCGTCAAGTTAAGAAAATTCATTGGCTTACCTTATTAATTTCTTTTAAAGCGATGCTTTTATCAAATAGGTTTTCAAGAGCACCATCATGGCTTACAAAAAGTAACGTCATATTGTTGCTATCGCAGGCTTCAAAAAGGAGCTTTATAAAACTTTCGCGTGTGTCAGAATCTAGTGCCGAGGTGGGTTCATCAGCAATAAGTAAAGGCGGATTTCCGACAATAGCTCTCGCAGCTGCCACTCGCTGCTGCTGACCAATGCTTAATTCTGTTACTTTTCGACGAATCTGGTCATTTGTTAAGCCAAGTCCCTGAAGAATGTTTCTAGCTTCCTCATCAGGGGCATGCTCTAGGCGTTTTTGTCGTTCTTTTGAAAACTTAAGGCTAAGTGTGACATTCTCTAGAACAGATAAATATGGAATTAGATTAAACATCTGAAAAATAAAACCTATATTGTCAGCTCTAAAGCGATCTCGATTTGCAGCTGAAAGCTTTGATAGGGCGGTGTTTTCAATGCTTACCGTACCTACTTCGGGCGTTATCACACCTGCAATCAGATTCAGCAAGGTGGTTTTGCCACTCCCACTAGAGCCTTTTATAAAGATCTTTTGCCCTTTAGAAATGCTGAGATCCTTTAGGTCTATTACCAAAGGAAGATTTTTCTTCCAACGAAACTTTATATTGATAAGTGTTAGCAGCTCTAAAGTAGGATCAGAGCTGCTAAGATTTTTAGCTTGGATGTTTTGCTTTGACACAGTGCTCTAAGTTTAAATCCTTAGAAGCGAAGCTCTGTGTTCATTGCATTTAGTTCAGTTGCACCTTGACTGTTTTCTAAAGCGTATTGAACATCTAAATCTAGAATGTCTGGATAAAGCCTAAATAAACTGCTTAGGTCAAAACTAGTAAGGTTTTCGACATTACTACAATTGAACTCATAGGTTGCGTGAAATTCACTATGAGTATCGTTATGTTCATGGTCGTGGTGGTTTTCCTCTTCGTTTTTATGCCCCTCATGGCTGTGTTCTTCACTGTGACTTTCTTCCGCTATTTCACTTTCAACCTCAGCGCTAAGAAGGCTACAGTTAGCAGCTTCGCTAGGGGAAAAAAGCAGCAGCCCTGCCGCTAAATCAGTAATAGCAGCTTCAACTAAGATTTTTTCCTCATCGCTGCTTGGTTGGTATTCAAAGCCAACAAGGTTTGCAGATGGGCTAATAAATTCCACGAAAAGCGTTTCAGCATCCTGCGCAATATTTAGTTGAGCAACCCCATGTTCATGGGCAGCTTCTTCAATAAAGTTACTTGTCTCTTGTGCTAACACAAAACTTACAAGAAAACACAGACTAAAAACTAAACCTTTTATCATTTATCTGTCCTCCAAAATCAATAACTATGATAAATAATAAGAGCTAAACATCAGAATTTAATGAGAATATATTATCATTAAAATAACTAATAAAGTTTTCCTGGTAGTGCCCCGAGTAATGTCAAAGCGTGAAACAGGTTGGATTTTGCCATCCCAGATCGCCATGATGAAAGCCTCAGTGAATAACAGAAAGTAGAAAAGCATTAAAAAAGGGGGAAGCTAAGTTATGAGACAAAACTCCGCCACAAAGAATCATAAAGCATTAAGTGATGAAATGACACGTCAAGCAACAGTGTCCTGCTTGAAGGAGCATCTTGTGCTAGATATTCAGGGAACTAAGGCAACAACCGAGATGGCTCTTGACTTACTGATTCACGCTGCTAGTGTAGGACAAAGTATCGAAGCAAGTTGTGCGGAATTAGAAACTGCCGATAGTAATACTATTCGTGAATACCTTAATGCTGCGTTTAGCACTGAAACCCTAGCTGACTTAGAGACTCACGTGAACGCAGCACTGGAGTCAGGA
>CAZWJZ010000380.1:0-4544 GCA_964634665.1 uncultured bacterium
AAGCCCTCTTGTTCATGGGTGAAACAATCTGTCCTTTGATAATCAACGCCTTTGAGCAAATCACGCAACACATCCTGATCACCTCCCCAAACCGAAGCGTTTAAGTGTTGCGCTTTGTAATCATCCAACCACTTTTGATAAAAAGCCCGTCCTCGTAAGAGATAATCACCATGAACAAAATTAATACCTGCATTGATGGGCCATTTCTCATCATCTCGGTAAGTAAGTGCCACATCAAACGGCACTGAAAACACATGGTCTAAACGTGCGTTAATCAAAATATCAGAATCAAGAAAAATGACATGGCTATTTGCTTGCTCGAGGTAGCTGAGCCAGGCTTCAGACCGTGACAACATAGGTTGCTTTGCATCTAGCTGAAAACGAATGATTTCAATCGATGAATCTGAAGGAAAAAGCGTATTTTCATCGCTGAGCAGGATGAAATGGCTTTCTGGATGAAATTGCCTGGCAGAAGAAAACATTGCTTGAATAAAACGAAAAGGTTCTGTAACAGTAATCGTCCTAGCACTTTGATGGATATTCGCCATAGTTTGCTGACTTACCGCAACATAAAAAGCAACAAAAGTAATCATATCTCTCCTAAAAGTAAGTCTTAAAGCAGTCCATCAAATCAGACTTGAGTTCAAAGCCTATACCTGGCGCGTCTAAAGGTTTGATGCGCCCATCAATAACTTTAGCCGTGTCGCCAAAGCCGCCAAAGGGCTTAAACACATGCGGATAAGATTCATTACCACCCAGGCCCAGACCCGCTGCAATATGTAATGTAAGCTGATGTCCGCCGTGAGGAATGCAACGCCGCCACGACCAGCCATATGCTGTTAACATCTTTAAGATACGCAGGTATTCCACCAGACCGTAGCTAAGCACAGGGTCAAACTGCAAAAAATCTTTGTCAGGGCGAAGCCCCCCATAGCGTATTAAGTTGGTCGCATCGATGAGTGAAAAGATGTTCTCGCCCGTGGCGACAGGTAAGCTTGTGGTTTGCACCAGCGCAGCATTCAGCAAATAATCTAACGGGTCACCTGCCTCTTCATACCAAAAAAGTTTGTAAGGCTCGAGTGCTTCAGCGTAGCGAATAGCCTCTTTCATAGCAAAGCGACCATTGGCATCTACTGCTAGCGACTGACCTTCCCTGAGAATTGCCAGAACCGCCTCAATTCTGCGAAGGTCATCTTCGAGTGAACTGCCACCAATTTTTATTTTTACTGTGTTGTAACCAAGCTCGAGATAACTTTGCATTTCGTCTTGAAGCGCTGTTAAGTCTTTGTCTGGATAATAATAGCCACCCGCTGCGTAAACAAAAATATCAGGGTCAGCCTCTCCCTTACGGTAACGCTCAGCTAGGACTTGGTAAAGCGGTTTTTCTTCAATTTTAGCAACAATGTCCCATAACGCCATATCAAGCGTACCCACAGCAACCGAGCGCTCACCGTGTCCGCCCGGTTTTTCATTTGCCATGATAATGTCCCAGGCTTTGAAGGGGTCAATATTGTTGCCTTCATCATTCGTAAGCGCTTCGGGAGCAGCCGTGAGTAAGCGCGGAATCAAGCGGTCTCTTAAAATGCCACTCTGTGCGTAACGTCCGTTAGAATTAAAGCCGTAACCCACAACGGGCTTACCTTCTCGTATAATGTCTGTTTCAATCTTGACTATAGACGCAGTCATTTGTGAAAAGTCAATAAAGGCGTTACGGATGGATGATTTTAGGGGAACAACTTCATCATGAATGGCGGTGATTTTCATATGCCAGAACTACCTTTCTTTGCTTCTTAACGCCACGCCTCGGCAGGATTGTGTTTAGCCAAGGTGGCAACATTTAAACCACTGTTTTTTGGCACTTCATATCGTTTGAAGAAAGACTCGAGTTGCTGTGTCATATCTTGAATTATAGTTTGATAGTTGGCGTGATGATATAGATTCACGGTTTCTCGAGGGTCTTTTTCAATATCAATAAGTAAATGAGGTCCCTCAAGGTAGCGCAGAATGAGCTTATGTGTCGTGGTTCGAATCATTCGCACATTGCCATATTCACCTATATGAATATTTCGCCAAGCTTGATCGTTTGAGGCATCTGAAATAAGATTTTTGAAGCTCTGCGCTGGATACCTGTTTCTATCTTCTGGCAAGGCATCCGCGTAGTCCAGTAAGGTCATAAAGAGGTCGGTGTGGTTGACTAATTCTTGCTGTAATCTTCCGCTTGGCAATAGGTCTGGGCTATTTAGAATGAGAGGGACGCGTATGGACTCCTCTAGCATATTAAGTGGCTTTGTACCATTCCCCTTCCCCCAAACTTGATGATGACCCAGGTTTAAACCATGGTCTGAGGTGTAGATCATAATAGTTTGCTCCCGTTCATCAAGCGCGTCCAGTTCATCAAGAACGCGCCCAACGCTTTCATCAATCTGCGAAACAGATGCATAATATTGGGCTGCGACTTCTTTCGGGTTAGTGGGTTTGCCAGGGTGATTGCTGTGCTCACCAAAAGGATAGGCAGGCTCATCAGGAATGTCACAAAAGTTTGCTTTACGATACCGTGATACCCAGCGCTCGGCTCGGTTAATCCAAGGATTATGGGTGGTGGCTAGACTTACAAACAAGAAAAAAGGCCGATCGTTTTTTTGACGCAAAAAACGTAAGGCAGCGTCAGTGATAATCTGGCTGTCGTACCCTGATTTTTCTTTTACCTTGCCGTAGTCACTATATTTTGCTGTGGGGTTGTGGTATTTGGGTGTCTGTCGCCAAGCGCTATACCAGAAGTCAAAACCCGAAATAGGCCCTTCGCCTAAACCGCAGTGCCATTTACCGCACAAGGCTGTCTGGTAGCCCGCACCCTGTAATAGTTGCGCGAGGGTGGTTTCGCCTTCCAGCCAATTCCGAGCGCCAATCGCATCGTCGTGCTCAGCTAAATAATCATGAATGCCGTGTTGGGAAGGGTAAAGCCCTGTCCAGAAAGAAGCCCTGGCCGGTGAACATACAGGTGTTGGCGTAAAGGCGTTTTGCATAAGCACGCCTGTGTTCGCAAGATACTCGAGGTTAGGCGCAAGGATCTGGCTATTGCCATAAGAGGGAAGTGCCCACTGAGCGTGATCATCGCTCAAAAAGACAATTATATTAGGTTTCATAGGCTCTTTTTACCTGAAAGTAGTCTTGTTAGTTCAAAGGCTTCATTTACACTGTCAAAACTTTTCATTGCAGTATTCCGTCTAAGTTAACTATGCTTCAGGAATAATTGAAAAAGGGTCGTTAGTCTCTAAATAGTGGTCTAAGGTAGTTGCGCCTTTAGATGAAAAAGACATTGCGGTATCAACCCGACTGTAACTTGCTATATCAACACCGCGCCTTAAAAGAAGGTGTTTGGCAGAAGCTGGAAATCCTTGATCAACCATTGCAGTTTGAAATGCCATAAGTTTTTCATAAGCCTTTTGCTTGATTGCCTCTGGGGTCTTATGGTCAATCAGTTGTGCACATAACTCTGGCGCAACCATGGGCATCCAGCCACAAAAACCAGCGCTGCCCACCTTCATGGTCTCTGGTAACACCTTCAAGTTGGCCTGAAAGAGTTTTAGCGGTGTGCCAACTGCTGCTTTTGCTTTGGCTGTGAAAGGCTCGAGCTGACGACAAGTGTCTTTCATAAAAACATAGTGCCCAGACGCAGCCACCCTGGCTACCTGTTCAGACGTTAGCAAACGATGTTCTGGCTCTGGTAGCTCATAAATGCCTAGCGGAATATTACCCGTCTTGGCTGCTAGTTCCAAAAGTTGTGTGTCTAAATTTTCTTTTGAGGGTAGCAAGGATAATCCAACTACAGCCACATCAGCACCAAAAGCCACCATCTTTTTAAGGGACTTTGCCTGTTGATCCAGAGTTTGTCCAAAATTACCTACAATAACGAGTGGAAGTTCAGCCTGGCATTGTTTAGCCACACGCTCTGCAATGACAAAGCGTTCCTCGTCACTAAGTGTTAGAACCTCACTTGCTTGACCTAAAGCAAGTATACCAGACACACCTAGTTTTTTATAAAACGACACTAAGGCGTCCAAGCCTTCAAGATCAAGTTGCTTAGAGGCTGTGAAGGGTGTCAGTAAAATTGGCCAGACACCGTCGGGTATCGAAATCATAAACACTACTCCTAAAAAGTTTTCAATCAGGAAGACTTTTTGTAAACTAGCAAGCTCTTCACAAAGCTCACCGAAATGTGGTATACCATAAAATACCATAAAATACTGCTACACGCTATATATCCTTTGCGCTATGGATGAATAGCAGCTAGGAGGTAACATCAACTTTGACTCTAAGACGCACTTGTTCGTTTGTTAAGGTTTCAAGTCCATTATTTTTAAAGGAGTTTATATTATGCGTAGAAATGTCCCGTCCATTCTTTACCCTTTCCTCGTAACGCTTTTTTTGAGTCTTTCGTTTGTCATGGCGCAAGAGCAAGTTCTTAGAATTGCTACTGCATCATCAGGTCAATCTTCTTTTACTTTTAATGTTCTAGGCGCAGGTGGTGATCAGCAAAACTGGTC
>CAZWJZ010000381.1:0-4536 GCA_964634665.1 uncultured bacterium
TCGTTTCATCTCTCTTCACACTTTATCCTTTTTTGCTACAGGGTAAGTGGTTACGCTTAAACGTGGTTAAGATACCACTAACTAGCCAAGCATGTTAGATTAAAATTGAAATTATGCTACCTGACCTATTTGTCCACCGCATGCAAACCCTATTGGGGTCTGAAGCCCAAGATCTATTTGAGGCACTAAGAGAGGCAACCCAAGCAGGCTTGCGTGTCAACACCAACAAAATAAGCCCTCAATTTTTTCTAGACTTAACTGACCTTTCCTTAGAAGCCATCGACTGGCTCGAGTCTGGCTTTTTCCTTAACACTTCTGGGGCAGGCAAGCACCCTTTTCACGCAGCTGGTCTTTACTACTTGCAAGAACCTTCTGCTATGTCTGTAGCCAAGGTGGTTGCGCCTCAAGAGGGTGACTGGGTTCTTGATCTGGCTGCCGCGCCCGGTGGAAAAAGTACACATTTGTCTTCTCTTATGAAAGATACGGGTTTGCTTGTTAGTAATGATGTTAATCGTCAGCGTTGTAAGGCATTGCTTGAAAACTTAGAGCGTTGGGGGGCTAAAAATAGCTTGGTAATGAATGCTGAAGTGAGTCAGCTAGCAGAGCAGTGGGGCGCTATATTTGATCGGGTTTTGTTAGATGCACCCTGCTCAGGTGAAGGCATGTTTCGTAAATCTGAAGATGCTCGTGAGATGTGGAATCTCCAAACGATTCAAGATTGCGCTTTACGGCAAACAGATCTTATTAATGCCGCTGCAAAACTCGTAAAAGAGGGTGGCTATCTGGTTTACAGTACTTGTACGTTTGCGCCCGAAGAAAATGAACACGTCATTGCAAAATTCTTAAAAGATAACCCTAATTACGTTATAGAAAACATTCAGTTAACAGCTGTTGATAGAGCTCGAGTTAATTGGGTTGAACCCAAAAATCTTGACATCGCTAAGGCGATTAGGCTTTGGCCTCATAAATTTAAAGGCGAGGGGCATTTTGTAGCCTTACTTAAAAAAACTTCGGGGGAAAGGCTTAAGAGGACCAATCACAGGTTTCAAACGCTAAGTAAAAAAGAAACTTTGTACTGTTTAGACTTCCTTCATGATTATGGCATTACGTCGCTACTTAAAGGGAAAAAGCTGATTTTGTTTGGTAAAAAGGTTTTTGCAGTACCTGAACTGGTTCCAGATTTTAGTTCCTTACCTGCTTTAAGGTGCGGCTTGCATTTAGGTAATTTGGAGAAAAACCGTTTTGAGCCTTCTCATTCATTGGCCTTAGCACTCATGCCGAGTCAAGTAAAAAATCTCAATCATAGTGACTTTAATGAGAAAGACCCCACCTTGCTGAGCTACTTACAAGGGTATGGTTTGGAGCGTGAAGGGCCAAAAGGCTGGACTATCATTAGTGTTAACGGCTTTGCTTTAGGTTGGGGAAAACGCTCAGGAAGCTCAGTAAATAACGCTTATCCTAGAGGCTTAAGGTGGCAAGCTTGACAAATGAGGTATAATTTTGCAGAGTCGAAGGGAGTTTTCATGAATTTAGTTGAGATTATCCAAAATCAAATGGGTAGTCAAATGGTTGGGCAAATCAGCTATTTGATCGGTGAAGACAGTACAAAAACACAAACTGCTTTAAAAGCAGCTCTCCCCGCCTTGCTAGGCGGCATGATGAACAAAGCAAGCACCCCAGAAGGTGCAAACGATGTAAGTAAAATACTAGCAAAACTCAATGATAACGCTATCGCCAGCATTCCTGGTTTACTCGCCAGTGGTAAAGCCGATAGCTTAGCACAACAAGGCTCGAGTATGCTCACCACATTACTTGGTGAGATTAACGTAGCTGAGTTAAGCTCGAGTGTTGCTAGTTTCAGTGGTATTAATGAAGCTGCTTCAGATAAGCTTATGGGTGTTTTGGGTCCTATTGCTATGGGGAATATGAAACAAAGCCTTATGTCAAATGGTGGTATTAGTAGTACTAATATTAGTAGTGTTTTGTTAGCTCAGAAGGACAGACTAATATCTGATATGCCTGAAGGTTTCAAGCATCATTTTGCTCAATCAGCTAGTTTCTTAGCTCCTGTTCTGCCTAATCTAGGTAGTGCAGCTCCTCGTGACTCGAGTTCTTTTGCGAATGATGTTTTTGGTCAGGCCGCTAATAGTCTGGCAGCTGAAGCTGATACCTTTGCGACTGCCTCTGAGCTTGATGCTGAGCAGCAAGAGCGTCATTATATTACGGGTATTTCTGAAGCTGGTTTAGATGCTGTTTCGGATTTTAGTGACCGTTCGCAGGCATTTGCGTCTGATGCTTTTAAGGATGCACAAAACGTTGCTGAAAATGCTGGTGATTCTCTTAAAGCTAGTTCAGCCAATGTTGCTGCTAGTTTTGATGATGCGTTTGAAGCGAGTAAAGATTTTGCGGCTAATTTTGCAGATGAAGCTTCTGATTTTTCGCAGGATGCTTTTGGCAATGCAGCTGGCTTATCAAAAGATAGCGCCTCTAAATTAAACAATAGGGGTTCTAAAGTGATGGACGGCGTGACTAATTTTTCAGATTCTAGCATGGACGCTTTTGAGGATATTGGGCAAAAAAGCCTTAGAGGTTTAGGATCTGCTGTTAATGCCAGTCGCGGCCTTGCTTCTGAAGGGGTTGATAAAGCTAGTGGTGCCGTATCAGCTTCGGTAGAAACTGCTACGCATTTAAGCTCTAGTAGTTGGGATGAAGCTACCGATATGGCAGGCAAGGCAGCTGATAGCGTTGCTGATGTTGGTGATAAAGCAGCTTCGACAAAGTTAAAGTATGGTCGAATTTTGATTCCTGCACTTATTGCAGCTGTTGCCATTTTGCTTATCTTGAATCTTTTTAGATAAGCTTTTCGTAATCTAAAAAAGGCTTCGGTTTTCACCGAAGCCTTTTTACTTTTTTTATATTAATGCTTTAAAGAAGTTTACCGCCATCAAGTTTATCTTGAAGGGATTTTATACCTTCTTCATCACCATCTGCTAAGAGTTGTGCTTGTTGCGCCCATGTTTCCATACTGGCGGTCTTGCTCATACCAGCATCATCAGCAACTGCGTGCAATTGCGCTAGGCTTGCAGCAGCAACACTCGCGTAAGTGGCAAAACCAGAAGCAGCAAGAGCTTCAGCGTACATAGGTCCAACGCCTTCAATTCTTGTTAAATCTTCAGCTCCAGCAGCAGCTTGGCTTGCGACAGGCTCGGGCTCAGCTACGACTTCAGCTTCGGCTTCTTCTTTAGGTGGGCGCTTACCATCACGGAAAGCAGCTGTTAGAAGAGCAGCAGCTTCAGCAGCGTCAATTGCATTTTCAGGATCAACTTCTTCTTCAACTTTTTCTTCTACTTTAGGTGCTTGTGATTTCACTTCAGCTTTTGACTCATCAGTTTTAACTGGAGCTTCTTTTTTGGTTTCTTCTTCAGAACTGGTTTCAGCTAAACCAAACTGAGCAAAAAGATCAGCATAAACATCACCAAGTTTGGTTGTTGTTTTTGCGCCACTTTCTGTTGCTGCGTAACTGTAATCATAATCAATACCTTGACTACGACGACCACCACGACGACCTTTATTACGGTTAGCGCCACCACGATTAGCAGGTGCACCACCCATTGGTACATCACGATCATCAACAGCAGGACCCGTGTAAGGTAATAAGCGCTTGCGAGAAAGGCTAGCGCGCTGCTCAACAGGATCAATATTTAGAATCACTGCTGAAATTTCATCACCTTTTTTGAAGTGCTCTTCAATATTATCAATATGCTCATGAGCAAGCTCACTAATATGCACTAAGCCTTCAATACCTTCTTCAATCTCCATAAAGACACCAAAGTCAGTAAGACCCGTAATAGGACCACTTACTTCTGTACCTGGAGGATAACGATCAGGCAAACTACTCCAAGGATCAGGTTGTGTTTGACGAAGACCAAGTGAAATACGTTGACTCTCAGTATCAATCTTAAGAATCATAGCTTCTACATGATCGCCTTCGCTAACCGCTTCTTTAGGATGACGAATACGCTTAGTCCAGCTCATTTCACTAACATGAATAAGCCCTTCTAAACCAGCTTCAATCTCAACAAAAGCACCAAACGAAGTAAGGTTAGTAACATTACCTTCAACACGCTGACCTATTTGGTAATTAAGTAAAGCGTTCTCCCAAGGATCACTCATGAGCTTCTTAGCTGACAAGTTAATGCGCTCACGCTCTAAATCCATATCAAGAACTTCTACCTTGAGTTTATTACCAAGCTTCACAACTTCTTTAGGATGATTAAAACGAGCATGTGTTAATTCACTACGGTGAATAAGACCATCTACGCCACCAAGGTCAACAAAGACACCAAAATCAGTAATTTCAACAACGCTACCTTCGGTCTGGAAGCCAGGCTCGAGTTTTTTCAAGGTTTCTTCTTTTAGACCTGCAACTTCTTGTTCAACAATAGCGCGTCTTGAAACAATAATGCGGTTACGTTTACGGTTTAGCTCAATGATTTTTACTTTGAGGCGTTGACCAACGTAAGGGTCTAAATTAGT
>CAZWJZ010000382.1:0-4490 GCA_964634665.1 uncultured bacterium
ACTCAAATCTCTTGCAGCTATTACTATCTAAGACTTAACTGGGATGTACTTAGTTGCCAAGCGTGAATGTGGCTGAACCATAAAATATAGGGTTCATGGTAGCGGTAGCCGCTTCCCCATGCGCCTTGCTGTACGGTGTCTGGGCTTAGGTTGACCATGCCGAAGGGTCTACATGCGGAGCTAAAGAAGAAGAAGCGACGATTTGCAGTGTCTATTAAGGGGTTAACCCAATCAGCTGGTTGTTTTGCTTTGCTCATGGTTTGTTTGTCCTCTATTCATCGCAGTATTTCTTACACCGCTTATTCAGAGTGTTTTATTTGATTGGGCTTTTATGGGGACTTAAGGATTTTACAAGCTCACTTTTGCCTAATCATTCTTTAGCTTTTTGCTTATAGCTGAAAATCATATAGGATATACCTTAAAAGTGTCAAACCCTATTTAGGGCATTATTGTTTTAGGCTTTTTCATACTTTAAAGACCTAAAATCTCTGCAATTGCTATACCACTTTCACCTGCAACAGAGTAAAGCAAATAAAGCTTATCGTCATCTTGGAAAAATGCAGGGTCACGCAGTTCATTCACTCGCTTATGAATAGAACCAAATTTCGAGGCTTTTATAGGTAAATTAGCACCCTCATAGTCATGTTCTGGTCTTAGAAGACTTAAAGGCTCACTAGCTTCCCAGTTTTCCCAATTTGCATTTAGGTCAATACTCGAGTAAAGAATATGTTCTGGCAGGTCGTAGCCTTGTGAGAAAGCAAGTATTAATTGCTGTCCTTTTTTTAGAACGGCTGCATGCCGCATTTTTGGCAGGATTGTCTTTCCAATTTTAAAAGGTGTTAAGCCATCTTTTGAGCGTAGTAAAACTCCTCCTCCTTCTGAAGTGATGCTTTTTGCTATGGCGTAGTAGTTGTCTTCATGCTGAAAAATGCGAAAGTAAAAGGGGCCTAAGGGGTCAGGTTTGGGTTCAAAATGTAGGCCGTCTTCTGATAGGGCTACAAAGCTGCGTTGTCCGCTAAAATTTAAGGCTTCCTCTGCTACACCATGAAAATACATGCGTATTTGACCGTCTATAACGTGAACATCTGGCGAGGCAATATGATGCCTGCAAGGTGTCTCTTCAACGTTTAGAACACCTGCTTCATAAATCTGCCAAGGTCCTTCAAGCTGATTGGCATAGGCAAGTCTTATGTGTTGCCCTTGATGATGTGCAAAGTAAAGGTAGTACTTAGCTAATGGGTTTTTAACCCAGTCAGGTACTCGCAATAACGAGGGACCATTTATATTATCTCCAATACTCGAGTGTAATTCAGGTCGAATGATTGGATTGCCCGTTAAACGCTGAAGCTGAATCATTTCAGTCACTACTATTCCAAAAACAATTAAAGAAAGATTTATATTTAAACATCTGAATAGCTTAGCGCTCCTCTACTTAATTCAATAAGTTGCTTTATAAGTTCAGTCTTGTCTTCTTCAAAAAGCTCGAGTGTTAGTTGGGTACTTGTTTCGGTGTAGTTAGTCTCCTCGATTTGGCATTCTTTTATGGTTTGTAACTGTCTATATATGCTGTCCATGTGTGCAAAAGGAATGTTTAGCTTTAGCTTGCTTCTATCTTTTATTAGACTTATGCCTGCTGCGTCTAGGGTTTTTGCTAGGCTGCCACTGTAAGCGCGCACCAGTCCGCCTGCTCCGAGTTTTGTGCCTCCGAAGTAGCGTGTTACAACGCCTAGAGCGTGGTTTAGGTTGCGTTTTTGTAACACTTCGAACATGGGTCTACCAGCGGCTCCGCCAGGTTCACCATCGTCTGAGAAGCGTTGTTTGTCTTGGATGATGTAGGCGTAACAGTGGTGGTTTGCGTCTGGGTGTTGTTCTCTTATTTTTTGTATTTCTAATAGGGCATCTTTTTCGCTTTGTACGTTAGTAACAAATCCTATGAAGCGTGAGTTTTTAATAATTTCTGTTCTTTCAAGCTTCTGTTTGATGGTGTAGTAGGCCACGGGGTTCTTAGTCTAACAAATAAGTTTGCATTGAACACTAATGGATAAATGGCACAAAAAATCTACACCATGTGATTCATTTCACGATTATTTTTGTTTGCAACATTTTTATGGCATGAGCTCTAAGGATTAAGGAATATTCATACCTTGCAAAGATATTTTAGCTACACTAATAACGCTCGTAGTTTAGAACCCTTAAACTACATTTGAAAGGAACACCATGTTTAGAAAAAATCTTTTTCTCGGTTTAGCCATAAGCCTTCTACTTTCCAGTTGCACCATTACCTTTTTACCAGGCGATGTGAATGTCTCAGGTAACCTCCGTTTTGGCATTGAACTAAACAATATCATAACAACCCTACAACCAGACAAAGGCGCAGGCTCGAGTTACCGCATTGGCGACAATATTAGCTTCGTTGTGCGCACCAATCAGAGTGGCTACATTACTCTCACCGAAATTGACCCTTTTGGAAATGTAGATACCTTTGGAAGAAATATTCCTGTCTCAGCAGGCACAAACATCATCTCAGGCCCCGACAACCGCTCACAATTTGCCATAGGCTCGAGTTCTGTATCTGGCTTGCATCGTGTACGTGCTTCTTTCACGCCCTCCCCTACTGACTTAAGCCGCGTAACTTATAGAGGCACTGTTGGTGAAGATGGCTGGACAAATCTTATTGTTACTGAGGTTCGCACTTTCCAAATTAGAGATATTGCAGAAACAACCTTCTTTATTAATTAAAAAGCATTTTAGCTAGCAATATTCTTTTACAAAAAGCTTTTGCTATAGCTTAAAAACCAAGCTTGAATGTAAAAACCTAACAAAAGGACTTTGTGACGTGGGTGAGAACCCACGTTTTCATTTTTTAAGCTAAAATATGCTTTAGCAATGTAATTCCTAATGAGCGTAGCTTTGCTCATTTGTCCACATGCCAGTTAGCAATTAGGAGGACATCAACCTTGGCAGGTCATAATAAATGGTCGCAGATTAAACGTAAAAAAGCAGTTAATGATAATCAGCGCGGCAAAATAATTAGTAAACATATTAGAGCTATTCAGAGTGCAGTTCGTGATGGTGGCAGTGGCGACCCCAGTAATAACCTCAACCTGAAAAATGCCTTAGCAGGTGCAAAAAGCGATAATGTACCTATTGATAATATAGACCGAGCTATTGAAAGAGCGCTTGGAGGTGGCGAAGGCAGCAGTTTTGACGCAGTTATTTACGAAGGATATGGCCCTGCTGGTGTTGCCTTTGTCGTTGAAGCCTTAACAGATAACCGCAACCGCACCGTTAGCGAAGTAAGACACGTTTTTACCAAGCATGGCGGAAATATGTCTGGCGGCACAGCGTGGCAATTCGAAAGTAAAGGCATTATTGTTCTTACCACAGACAGCGAAGAAGCTCAAGAAATAGCCATAGAGATGGGTGCCGAAGACCTTGAAGCTGATGATGGCAGCTTAAGCATATACACTGATCCTGCAGATTTACATGTGATTGCTGAAGCGCTTCAAAGTAAGGGTTTTGAGGTTGAGATTAGTCAGTTAACAAAGATCCCACAGACCCCTAGCAACATTTCAGCGTCAGATAGTGATAAAGTAGTGAGATTTACAGAGGCACTAGAAGATCTAGATGATGTTCAAAATGTCTACTCAACAGCAAATTTAGAAGACTTCGAGACAGTTGGTTAAGCTATGACACAAAATAATTTTCCTAGTGTGAAGTGGGATGATCTACCCAAAATATCCGCTTCACAAATGCAGCAACTCGCCAGCCTAGCTACAGGCAAATATGGTTTAGATATTCGCATGATCGTTGAACACACAGGTCGCAATCTTGTTGATTTAGCAAATAGCGTTGTATCAGAAGGCCCTGTACTGGTAGCCGCAGGTCGCGGTAACAACGGTAGTGGTGGCTTAGCAGCAGCTAGACTTTTTGCTGCCCAGAACCGCTCCGTATGGGTCGTACCCACCCATGAAGCGGAGAACTACTCAGGCGTAACCAAAGACCAGCTCGAGCTTTTAAAACACTACCCTAATGTTCGAGTTCGTAGTAGTTTGCCTAAAATGAAATTTGCTTGTGTAATTGACTCAGCGATTGGTACACAACTAGAAGGTCCGCCTAGAGGTCGAACCCTAGATGTTATTACCGTTTTAAATAGTTTAAGAGACAGTGGCTCTCTAGTTATTTCTCTAGATACCCCAACAGGCATGGTCTCTGATACGGGTGAAATTCCTGGTGAAGCTGTCAATGCCTCTATGACCTTAGCCATTGCCTTACCTAAACGTGGCGTTACCCCGGGTTCTAATGCAGGTGATATTTACATTGGTGATTTTGGTGTACCCCCCGGTGTTTATGAAGACCTTAGTCTGACTGTACCAAAAGTCAAAGGCTTAATTACTAAAGTCATCCCTTAAAGCCTTTAAAACGCCTAGAATACCTTTATAGTTACTTACCCCCTAAAACCTTAGGGGGTTTTATTTAGCCTACAAAGA
>CAZWJZ010000383.1:0-4478 GCA_964634665.1 uncultured bacterium
GCACCTTTGGCGGGTCGTTTGCTCCAACAATCTATTGCCATAATCAAGGAACTAACAGCGGGTAAGGCGTAGGGAAGGGAGTACCACGACGTTTGAAAGTTGAAATCCCAAATGCTCATACTCAAATCATAGACCTCTGTACGTAACAAAAGTATTACAAGTCAGTGCTTAAATTCTCGTTTGTTAAGCCTTTTAGCTTAGTTTGAGCCTAGTCGCTCATAAAAAAGACCTATCTTCTCTAAGGTGGTGTAGCTTGTTAAAAACCCCTGTGAGTAGTCGTGCAAGCTTATTCACTTGCCTGAATTGTCATAGTTTTGTAAGACTATTTTCTCTATGCTACTGTAGGCGATTTTGGTGTCTTTAGGGGTGACGTTTGATGGTAAATGCTTTACCGCAAAGCCTGATTGTTTATATTTTTTTCAGTGCCTTAGCTGCTTTGGTGTCTTTGGCGCAGGTTGTTTTTATTGCTCGCGAAAAACATATTAAGGGACGCTTTTTCTTTATTGGCTTTTTGCTTTCGGTCGCAGCTTGGTCATTTTTTGCTATCTTCCAAGTATCCTCAGCAAGCTTATGGGGGCAAGTATTTTGGTCAAAATTTCAGTATTTAGGTGTTGCACCTCTAACTGTTTTTTGGTGCTTATTTGTTGGCTCACGTACCGAAACGCTATCGTTCTGGCGAAAACAAAGCGCCTTTCTATTTGTTATTCCTACTTTAACCGCTGTATTTGCCTTTACAAATGAATGGCATGGTCTCATTTGGAAAACTGTCTCACTAGACACCTCAGGCGTTTTCCCTTTAGGTGTTTTTGAGCATGGTCTTTGGTTTGATTTTATTCATGCGCCGTACTCTTACTTCTTTACAGCTTTAAGTGTAGTTAGTTTACTTAATGCCTTACGCTTTACCCCAAAAGCCCAAAGAGCAAGCATTTATAGTTTACTCCTAGCCGTATTTATACCGCTCTTAAGCGTAATTCTTTATCTTAGTAATGTCATAAAGTTAGACATGGCACCCACAGCCTTTGCCATAAGTGGTCTAGCCATAACTTGGTCTATGATTTACCAGCGCTTTCACACTCGAGTTCTTTTGGCTCATCGGTCGGTGCTTAATAGCATTGATGATGCCGTTTTTGTGCTTGATAAAGACTATCAGCTTGTAGATATGAATCAGGCTGCTAAGGTGCTGCTTGCCTATGTGGTGCAAGAAAATGAGCAAACTACGAGGGGTTATTTTGGTTCCTTGATTAGTCGTTGTTTTGATTTTTTAGATATAACTGCTATTGAGCGTTTAAAATCAGAGGGGCTGAGTTTAGAAAAGCTCTTTTTTACAAAGTTTGTTGCTTTTCGGGTACTGCCTATTCCTGAAGCGTCAAGCTATAGTTTGTTAATTGCAAATGATATTACTGAGCAGAAATTAGCAGCTAAGAAAATTGAGCATCAGTTTAATAAGTTAGAAGCTATTGTTGAAACATCTGAATTACTCAGGTCTTTGGCGTCTTTAGAAGATGTTTATGAAGAACTCATGAATACCAGTTTCAGAATGACTAAAGCAGAATACTGCGCAATTTTGGAATACGATTTGAGTCGAGATCAGTTTTGTGTTTCGGCAGCTCAAAGTAGTGATGGTAAAGTTCTAAACGAATTATTAGGTACAAACTTAAAGCGTAATACGGGTTTGAGTTGGCTTGTTTTAGAACAGCAAAAAACAATTCATATTAAAAATCCTCAGCCTCTTAAACCAGCGTTTTATAAGTTTTTTGATATGAAAGACTTTATAGCTTCACCCATTAGGGGTAAGGCAGGCGAAATTGTTGCTGTTATTACTATAAATATTTGTTTGCAAGACGCTAGGTTTACTGAAAGTGATGTTGCTTTTATTGAAGCTATCGCACAAGCAGGTAGTAGTGCTGTGAGTAGGCTTCTTTTTATGCAGCAAGAGCAAGCTAGAACCAATGAGTATAAACAGTTGCTCATAGAGGCAGAACGAAGATCAGATGAGCTTGATTTGATTAATCATATTAATACGCTCATGGCATCTGAGCAAGATGCGTTAGGCATTATTCTTAAAACAAGTGAAGTTTTAACAGGAACTGAAAAGTATGACACGGTTAAGGTATCTATGGTGTCTAGAGAAGATGCTCAAGAGACTTCAGAGCATTCAGCTGAGCAGAAGTTTGAGGCAATGCAGATTAAACAGGTTTTTGATAGCGGTGAGGCGCGTTGGTCAGTGCTTAAGCAAAATGCCGAAGTTCAAGAAATTAGCTATTCACGCTTATTGGTACCTTGTTTTCGTAAAGAGCTAGTAAATAATGTCATTAGTTTTGACCTAAAGGCTAAACATTTAGATGAGCATAATAAGCACTTGCTACTCAGATTAGCTCGACAAGTCACTATCGCTTTAGAGCGGGCTCAATTATACCAAGAGATTCGCTTAACAGAGCAGCAGTTTAGACTCATTACAAATAGCATGAATGACATTATCATTTTGCATAAATTTAATGGTAACTATAGCTATGTAAGCCCTTCTTGTGAAAAGACAATGGGGTACACAAAAGAAGTATTTTTGAACACGAAGTTTTTTAGTATTGTGCATCCTGAAGATTTACCCTTCTTAAAAAATTCTGTTTTTCCAAGATTAGCTCAAGGTGAAGAGTTAAAACCCTTTCAGTATCGAGCTAAAAAAGCTTCAGGTGAGTATGCCTGGTTTGAAACGTTTGCCACCCCAATTAAAGACCACGCAGAACGAGTAACAGGCTTTGTTTCAAGCTCAAGAGATGTCTCTGAACGCAAACAAATGCAAGAACAAATGTTAGAAGGCGCTTTGCTTTATGACAGTCTTACTAGCCTACCTAACCGAACCTTATTTACTGACAGACTCGAGCATGCCTTAAGAAAGCAAGGTCGTCAAAATACCTTATTTGCTGTTTTGTTTATTGATCTTGATCGCTTTAAAGTGATTAATGACAGCTTGGGTCATAGTATTGGTGATCAGTTGCTGGTGCAAACCGCAGGTCGCTTGCAAGAAATAGTAAGAACAGATGACACGGTAGCTAGACTTGGTGGAGATGAATTTGCCATTATTCTAGAAGCAGTGTCTATAGAAGAGGCCAGCTTTCTAGCAGAGCGCATTGGTCAGAGTTTACAAAAACCTTTTGCAATTGAAGGCTACCCAGTATTAACCAGTGCCAGTATTGGCATAACTATGAGTGACCATATTGCTGATTCTGATGAGCTTTTACGTGCCGCTGACTTAGCTATGTACCATGTCAAAACAAACGGTAAAGCCAACTACGCTCTTTATAACGCCGAAATGCAGCAACATGTACGAGAAACTATGCAGCTCGAGCTTGATTTGCGTGGTGCTTTAGAAAACAATGAGTTTCATTTGGTGTTTCAGCCTATTTTTGTTTTAGATAGCTTAGAAATGGCTGGCGTTGAGGCGCTTATTCGTTGGCGGCATAAAGAAAAAGGACTTATTCCTCCGTCAGTTTTTATACCGATTGCTGAAGAGGTTGGCTTAATTCATGCTATTGATGATTGGGTTTTAAGACAAGCGAGTGCTCAGATTGCTGCTTGGAACAATGAGCATTCATTTATTAATCCGTTAACGGTAAGTGTTAATTTGTCTACTAAAAATTTTGGTTTGAGTAATTTGTGTGAACGTGTAGAGAGTGCTCTTCAAGCATCACAGTTAGTACCTGAACTGCTTAAACTAGAAATTACTGAGAGTGTCATTATGGAAAATGCTGACATTGCTCAAGACAGCCTGCTTGAGCTTAGAGCTAAGGGAATAACTTTGCAGGTGGATGACTTTGGAACAGGCTATTCTTCTCTAAGTTACTTGCATAAATTACCCTTGCAATCCCTAAAAATAGATCGCTCTTTTGTGCAAGCTTTGCCTGCTAGTGAACAAGAAGAAGCTATTGTTGCTTCAATTGTAGCACTGGCTAAAACCTTGCGTTTAGATGTTGTTGCTGAAGGTATTGAAACTGCTGCGCAACTCGAGCATATTAAGCGTTTGGGTAGTCACTATGGTCAAGGGTATTATTTGTCTAAACCCATGACTAAAAAAGCTATTGAGAATAGCTTTTTTAGTCAAACTAAAGAAGCTTACCAACCTAAATTTGAAGAAAAAGAGTTGGTTTAAGAAGCATTTTCTCAAATATTGCTTCGGGCTGGTATAGGAATTAGGTAAACCGAAGTTAAGCGAATGAAGGAAGTCTGGACTTTTAAGCAACTTAGGTCTAGGTCTAACTTGGACTTGATTTTTATTAGTGGACACTCTAAGTATAGACTAAGCAGCTAAGTTCTCCAAGCTTGTTTGTGATTGAAGAGCCTCAAAGGTTTCAGGACTCTTGTAACTAAGGGAACTGTGTAAACGAAAACGATTGTAAGTAATGTTGATGTATTCAAAGATAGCAGCTCTAGCCTCACTACGGGGACAAAAGTTGAAGGCAAGTATCAAGGGAAATCCTAGCAGG
>CAZWJZ010000384.1:0-4458 GCA_964634665.1 uncultured bacterium
ATGCTTCATGAAGATGCAACTGTTGAAGATACACTCAAGATGGTGAATGCTTAAGTATTAGTTAAGCTCCTAATACTTCTTTGAGTACTTTTTTATGGTGACTACCAGTGATTTTGAAAACTATCTAAATTGTCCATTAAAAGCTTGGAAAAGCTTAATAGGTATACCATCTACAAGCACAGAACTTTCAAGTTTGTGGCAAGAACGGCAGACTAGATATGTTAAGGCTTGTGTGAAAGTACTCGAATCAAAACATAATACAACCTGCTTTCACGACTTCACCATTGACTCACTGCCAGATTTTTACTTTACCCATTTATTTAACTGTGAAGTTCATCTATCACAATTCAGTGCACAAATACACTGTATTGAATTCTCAGAATCTAACAATATGTTCTTAGTCCCTACACGCTTTGTCAACACGGAGAAGGTGACAAAGCACCACAAAATGCTTCTAGGGTTAGATGCTTTAGCCTTGTCGAAAATCAGCGGACAATTGCCTAAATATGGCAGAATTATTCATGGAAGTACCTTCAAAACTGCAAAAGTGTTGCTGCAATCTATTCTGCCTGAGGTTGAACAAACACTAAACAAACTTATATCCCAAAAGACCTCAATATCTCCACCACCTTTAGTGCTCAATAAACATTGCGGAGAATGCGCATATCAACAAACATGTAAGCAAGAGGCTGTTCAAAGAGATGACCTGAGTTTAATAACATCAATGACACTTAAAGAGCGTAACAAGTTCCACGAAAAGGGGATTTTCTCGATAACACAGCTTTCATATACTTACCGACCGAGAAGACAAAAAAGCCTCATTCCTACGAAGAAAAAAATACACTCTCATTCACTTAAAGCATTGGCTATCCGTGAAAACAAAGTTCATGTAGTTGACAAACCAGATTTAGCCATTGCTGGCAACCCTGTCTATATTGACGTTGAAGGTATTCCAGACCAAGACTTTTACTACCTCATTGGATTACGTTATGGACTGGGGGATTATATCAAATCGTCCTCTTTTTGGGCAGATGATGTGGGTCAAGAAGGCACAATCTGGTATTTAATGTTAGATGAACTTGGTTCTTTAGACACCCCTCAGCTTATTCATTTCGGCAGCTATGAAAAACAATTCTTTGATAATATGCGTCAACGCTACGGCAGTGGTAAAGTAGCTGACTGTTTTTTAGATAATCTTCAAGCAACAGCAATCAACATTGTTTCTGTTCTATACGCACAAATATATTTTCCAACTTATTCTAACGGTTTAAAAGACATTGCTAACTTTATAGGATTTAATTGGACAGATGCTAGTGCTTCTGGCATTAATTCATTGCTCTGGCGATTTCAGTGGGAAACTTTCAGGAATCAACAGATCAAGAATAAGCTCCAAACTTACAATGCCGAGGATTGTGAAGCCTTAGAAGTTCTGACACAGTTTGTTTCACACCTTACTCCTCAACAAACTCAAACGGAATCACTCAAAAATGAAGATGTTGTTCATACCGAGGACTTGAAACCAGCCTATCCTTTTCAATTAAGCTTTGGAAAGAATAATTTTGTTTTTCCAGAGTTTGACTATATTAATAGTGCCGCCTATTGGGACTATCAACATGAAAAAGTCTATTTCAGAACAACAAAAAAGAAAAGGCGCAAATCTACAAAAAGTGTTCCAAAAAATAAAAGATTCAGAATAAATAAAACTACCTATTTTGAATCAAAAGAAGAATTACTATGTCTTAAGTGTGGAAGCTCTCATATTGTAAGAAATGGGTCAAAAAAGAAGACAATCTACGACCTAAAATTTGGTGAGGGCAGCATCAAGCGTTGGGTTGAGGTATTTATTTACTCACGTTATCGTTGCCAGAGCTGTGGAAATGCAAATTTCTCCAATTACCTACCTTGGAGCGCTGGTAAATACGGTTGGAATTTATTCGCATATATTTTTTATAGCATTGTGGATATTCAACTTTCACAAGGTGCAACTTCTCGCAACATACATAAATTGTTCGGATTTAGTCTCGGTAAGTCAAATATAGGAAGGATTAAGTCAGAAGGAGCGAATTACTATTCCTCCAGCTATCAAGCACTCCTAGACAACATCAAGCACAGCCATCTTGTTCATGCAGACGAAACTCGTATAAGCTTGAAAAATGGCTACGGCTATACTTGGGTCCTATCAACCTTTGATGAAGTAGTCTACTTCTATACTGATACTCGGGAAGGTACAGAACTCAAGAAACATCTAAACGAGTTTAAGGGTGTGCTTGTTTCAGACTTTTATTCAGTTTATGATTCGATAGACTGCCCTCAACAAAAGTGCTTAATTCATCTAATGCGAGATATGAATGATGCACTTCACAAAGATCCATTTAATAGTGAACTCAAGACATTAGTTCAGTCTTTTGCATCACTTCTAAAACCAATGATAGAAACAGTTGATCGTTTTGGATTAAAGACCTATTTTCTGCGTAAGTATAAAGAAAAAGTCCAAAGATTTTACCAAGAGCTTTTCAATCAAGACTATCAATCACAAACCGCAATAAAATTGGTGCAGCGTTTTACAAAGAATCAAAATAAACTCTTTACTTTTTTAGACTATGATGGTGTTCCTTGGAACAACAACAATGCTGAACATGCTATCAAGGCTTTTGCAGCCCTTCGTAAGCCTTTACGCGGACTAAGTACTGATAAAGGCATGAAAGAATACCTTATTTTGCTAAGCATTCGCGAAACATGCAAGTTGCGTGATATTGATTTCTTGGATTTTTTAAGGTCAAAAGAACGTAGTCTTAAAAAATCGGTGTGATTCTTAAGCTTTATGTAGTAACTTAGCTATAAACTACCACTTATTGCTGAGGTTATTGCTAAAGATTACACAATATATGTTTTTTGAGTTTCCACAAAATACTATGTTTAACAAAGCCTAGTGTTTCGTAAAGAGAGACTGGGCCGTCTTCATCTACATGAATAGTGAGTGCTGTTTGTGCTTTAACTGTAGCGTGGTTTTGCACGTATTGCAGCATGCTTGATGCGACATTTTGCCTTCGGTAATCAGGGTTTACAAAGACACTTCTGTACCTTGCAATGCCATTAACTATAAACCAGCCTGTAGTGCCTACGGCTTCACCCTCTAGGTAAGCAAGCAGTGTTTCACCACCTAAGCGTGGGTTTTGCAGCATGGCAAATTCATAAGCTTCAGGTCTGTAAACTAAACGCTTTAAATCTTCACTACGTGATGCATCGACTACTTTAAGCTTGACTTTAGGGTTAATGGGGCGTGCAGGTTTGTTTTTAAAGACCATCATCAAGATAAGGTTAATTGTCCAGTTATTAGATTCTGCAAAAGGTCGTAAACGCTCGAGTGTTGCTGGGTCGTGTCCTTTTATCATGCGGTGGTTTAGCTTGCTATCTTTGTAGAGGTCTTCTGTGGTCGTAAAGAAGTGTGTTTCAGCTTCTTTTTTAACGTGGGTTGCAAAGTGATGATTGGCGTCATAGCGTGTTTTAAAGCGTAAATCGCTTGTAAAGTAACCATAGTTTGTCTTTATGGTTTTGCTTGGGGCGGCGCATCGTTTGTAATCGGTTTGAGCAAGCTGTGCTGCGGTAATCATAAGGAAGTATAAAGTGCAGAGTAAGATGGAACCAAAATAAGCTTAATTTAGGAGTAAAGCATGAAAATAGTTAAGATTGGCATTATTGGTGGCGGGCTAATGGGGCGTGAAATGGCAAGTGCGTTTGCCAGATGGTTAGCCTTACTAGACATGCCTGTAAAACCTGTCTTAACCGCGGTTGCTGACCTAAGTGAAAACGCTCGAGCTTTTTTTAAGCAGATGGATTCGGTTGAGTTGTTAACGAGTGATTATAAAGAGTTGCTTGCTAGTGATGTTGAGGTGGTTTATGTTGCGGTGCCGCATCAGCTGCATGAGCAGCTATACATTGATGTTTTAGAGGCGGGTAAAGATTTGTTTGCTGAGAAGCCTTTTGGCTTTGATTTGGCTGCTGCTAGGCATATTGCTGAGGTGGCTGAGCGTGAGGGCGCGTTTGTGCGCTGTAGTAGTGAGTTTCCTTTTTTGCCGGGTGCGCAGCGGGTTTTTAATTATGCTCAGTCGGGTGCCTTGGGTCGGGTGCTTGAGGTTAATTCTGGTTTTTTGCATAGTAGTGATTTGAACCCTAGCAAGGCTGCTAATTGGAAGCGGCAGTCTGCTACCTGTGGTGAAATTGGTGTTATGGGGGACTTGGGTTTGCATGCGGTGCATGTGCCGCTTCGTTTGGGCTGGAAGCCAAGAAGCGTGTATGCGCAGCTTTCTAAGGGTTACCCTGAACGACCTGATGGTAAAGGTGGCATGGCTACTTGTGACACATGGGATAACGCTATGCTGCATACTTGGACGAGCATTAACGGTCATGATGTGCCTATGCGTTTTGAAATGAAGCGGCTCGCAGCGGGTGAAATGAATA
>CAZWJZ010000385.1:0-4458 GCA_964634665.1 uncultured bacterium
CGATTTCTCTTCTAACCATTCCTTAGTCTACCTGTTCGAGATATACCACTACCAATCAGCCAAAGACTCGAGTGTTAGCTGGTAAGCTGTTTCGAGTGCTTTTAGCGGGTCAGCTTTGGGTCTAAATTCATGACCAATGTAGCCACTAAACTGAGTTGCTTTTATGGCTTTAAAGATAGCTGGGTAATAGAGTTCTTGAGCGTCATCTATATCTTGCCTAGCGGGGTTACCCGCCGTGTGATAATGCGCAATATGCTGAGCATGCGTTTGAATAGAGCGAATAATATCACCCTCCATAACTTGCATATGGTAAACATCAAATAAGAGTTTAAACATATCGGAATCAACTTGCTCAACAAGCTCCACACCCCAAGCAAGCGAATCTGCTTGATAATCAGCATGATCTACCTTGCTGTTAAGCAATTCTAGTACAAGCTGCACACCTGCATCCTCAGCCATAACAACCAGTTCACGCATAATCTGCACAGCATTAGCCAAACCAACATCATCAGCTAAACCCTGCCTATCACCCGAAAAACAAATAAGATTCACCAAACCCCATTTTTTAGCAAGCTCGAGCTTTTCTGCAAGAGCTTGTTTTATGTAACTTAGGTTTTCAAGGCGATTTAGACCTTTGGGTTCTAACGGATGCGCTTGCGTATTAACAATGCTTAAACCATACTCTTTAATAATTGGCCAGACCTCTAGGGGTGGTATATCTATACCGTCATAGCCTATTTCGGCAGCCGTTTTAATAAGCGTTTCAGCACTGATCTGCCCGTCTGAAAAGGTCCACCATGCAAAAGATTGCTTTATTGACATAAGGTGATTAAGCTACCATACTTTCATGATTGTTTGCAGCACAGCAAATAAGTTGCGCTTAGAGTTCTACACTACTAGCAGATGACCCATTTTAATAATGCTTCAAGTGCTTCTTCTATTAAGCAAAGCCTAGCTACGCCTCAACTTAGGCGAATAGCAGGCGTTTAGGAATTATATGCAGATTTGCCTCATTCCCCTCATGGGCCCTTTGCACCTTCGCTACCCAAGCTATAACGCAATCGCTGTGCGTGACGTCATGATTGCCTTTCAAGCAGATGCCATTGCCATAACAGCACTCGAGCCTAATGCCTTAAGTAACAAACGCTGGCAAGATACCCCTGAAATAGCCTTACCTTTAAGCGTCATGCCGTGGCTTAAAAAACAAACTATGGGTGTTCACTTAATTCATGAACCCAGCCCAGATGAAAACGCCCAAGCAGACTTCTACCGCTTTGCTAACGAATACCCGCAACTAGGTCAAAAGTTAAGCCAAGCCGAAGCTTTTTTACGCCCCTTAGACAGCTTACTCGCCGAAACCCTAAGCCTAAAACGCATCATCAAAGATGTCTTACCGCTACTAAACGACTATCAAGAAAACAAAGAACAATTACTTGAAGATGGCCCCGCAACCGACTGGCTACACGAACGCGTAAGCAACATGGCTAAACGCATCTTGAAACTAAAAGAAAACAAACTAGCCGTACTTGCCAGTATAGACCACATCCCCTTCTTAACAGCAGCCCTAGCAGAACACACAGAGATACTCGAGCCTCCCGAAATCGATATTTCTGAAGAAAGCCGTGAACGTAGTTTGCTTGATTTTGCGTTTAGGCTCGATGTGCCTGAACCCGGTAATTTAATAGCTAAATTACGTGAACTCAAAAGCCCAGAAGCGCGCTACCACGAGGCCAATTTACTGCTACATAACGCACATGTTCCTGAAGCACTCAAAGTTCTAGAAAAAGCAAGCCAAACTGACTTTGCTGAACCTTACTACCTACCTGGTTTTCTGCTTTCCCGCTTAGGGCAGCTCTATGACCTTATGGGTAACCGCAAGGCAGCCATTCGTTCTTACAACGGTGTTCGCGCACTTAGTTACGCACCCATAGAAGCCTTAGAAGCTGCTAAAGAAGGCTTAGAGAAAGCCTTTGGCGAAGAAGATGATGTAACTAACTGAATTGCTTTTTTAAGTAATGCCAAGCTACAGGGTCTACTTTGCTACTGCCAAGCCATCTTTCTTCTAAATTTTCTATACCGTAGAGTGCCCAGAGCCCTGCCTCTGTTTCAGCTGTCCAATTACCTGTTGCTTCTTCGTGACTTAGGCCTTCTTGCTTTAGTAGGCTTTGCAGCCAAATGATGGCTTGAGGGTCTAACTGCATGGGTTCATCTTTTGGTTTATCTAAGTACAGCTGGTGTAAGTCAAGTAAACGTTTTAACTCAGGAATAGGTGTTGGGTGGTCATCTACGCGTAAGTCTATCCAGCGGTCATTTTGCCCACCATAGCCTTTGTTTTTGCCTACGACTAAAAGTGCGGCAGATTGGCGACCTCTTTTATCTCCGCCAGCAAGGTCTGCTGCTAAGAGTGCCCCTAGCATTCGCTCAGGAAAGCTAAGATCTTCTTTTAAAAAAGCCGTTTCGAGTGCAGCAACAACGCTTTCATTTGCTAATATATTGCCTTGGGCTGCGTAATTATGTCCTGTTCTACCTCCCGCCCAAGCGTGGCAAGCTTCACCTGTAAAACTCAAACTCGAGCCGTCACTACTTACCATGCCGAACTGTCGTTGGTTTATGTTTGGGTCTATTTTTTTAAATTCGTTTAGGCAGTCTTCTGCCGTTTTACCTTGGGCTAGTAAGTCTAAACCGAGCGTGCCAAACTGACTGTTTACGTAAGATTGTGTTGCTACAGCGCCTACACCTGCCTTTGCGTAGGGCACTACGGCACCAACAGCTAAGAATTTGCTGGCTACAGCCACGCCTAAGTCAGCTGTTGCTTCATCTCTGGCAACCAGTGAAAAGGTCGCTATAAGAGGATTTGTCATTTATGTCCCTTCTTAAGTCTTACTACTCAGTTTAATAGCTTCAAGTTTTGCATCTTCTAAACTTGTGACTTCTCCGTCTAATTGCTTTTGAAACACCTGCTCGAGTATGTCTGAGAAGTGTGGCCCGCCTTTTAAGTAGCTTGGGGCTAATTGTTGGTCTTGAGCTAAGTCAATTAGGTGCCTACCTAACAAGATGGGTTGGGGGCTTTCGTGTTTTAATTCTAAGCTTTCGGCAAGCTCGAGCATTTTTTTTGCACTTTCAGGTAAACCTTTTTTTAAAGGCGGTCTACCAGAAGCATCGGCTTCTATAAGTAACGTAAGCATATTTATGTTACTAGGCTCGAGTCTTAGGGCGAGTCGGCGTATGCTTTTTGGGCTTTGTTGGTTTAAGTGATTCATGTGGTCTTTAACGAGGGGTTTTACCTGTTGAATGATGCTTTGGGGTGCGTGTATTTTTTTTAGCAGGCTTTCACTTAAAGGCACGCCTTCTTCTGCATGTCGGGGTGACTTCCAGCGATTATCTTCTTTTAGGCTGGTTGGGGCTTTGCCTAGGTCATGGCATAGGGCTGCAAATAGCAGTATTACTCGGTTTTCTTCGCTTAGGTTTTCGCGTGTCGCTATGTTTGCAGCTTCATCTAGTACATGCTTAGTGTGTGTCCACACGTCACCTTCTGGATGCCACTGGGGGTCTTGCGGAATGCCTATTAGGGCGCTTAGTTCAGGGTAGAACTCGAGCCAGTTTGTTTCTACTAGTACGTTTAGGCCTTGACTGGGTTTTAAAGATTTGGCTGCCCATTTTTGCCATTCTGTCCAGATGCGTTCTTTGCTTAGGCTGTTGTATTCGTTTTTGAGGCTTTGGGCAAATTTGGCAGTTTCTGGGTCTAGCGTAAAGTTGAATCTGGCTGCTATTTGAAAGGCTCTTAAGACTCTTAAGGGGTCTTCAGCAAATTTTTTGCTTACATGTTTTAAGCGTTTGTCTTCTAGGTCTTCTTGCCCGCCGTAGTAATCTAGAATCTCTCCGCTTCTTGTTAGAGCTATGGCGTTTATGGTGAAGTCCCTGCGTGACGCGGCTTCTTTTGGGGTCATATTTGGGTCTGCTTCTATACTGAAGCCTTTATAACCGTGTGCAATTTTGTTTTCTCTGCGGGGTAGGGCAAAGTCGTAGTCTTGTGTTTGGGTGCTTAGTTTTATAACAGCAAAGGATGCGCCTACCTGCTCTACTCGCCCAAAAGGTTTTAAGGTTTTGATTAGGCTTTGCGCGTCTAGATTGTAAACTTCTATGTCTACATCGTTGCTTTGTTCTCCTAGCAGTAGGTCACGTACAAACCCACCCACAAAAAGAATGGTGCCGCCTGCATTTTCTATGCTTTGTAGGATAATTTGAAGTTCTGAGTTTAAGGAAAGCTGCATATTTACCTTGTGATTGGGTTCTTATACTAATTCTGTTTCGATTACTTATAAGGCTTAGCGATTTAAATGCGAGCGGTGTGCGAGAAGCATGATAGTAATGGGGTTTACTTTATCAGCTAATTTGTGAGTGCTTGTATTGTATGGGTTTGTGCGACGTGAAAGTCGCTTAAATCAATGTTCTGAAAGG
>CAZWJZ010000386.1:0-4442 GCA_964634665.1 uncultured bacterium
TAGATTTAGCTGTAAATAAGTATTGCTCAGTAGGAAGCAGCTTGAAGGCTGAAATGACCTATGAAGTTATTTTAGAGCATGAAGAGAGCAGTGACGACTAGTTAGGGGTCAGTATAGTTTTAAAGCGTTACCGTTATCTTGAATGCGTTTGCCTATGCTTTTACTAATGGCATCTACCGCAGGTTTACGAACAAAATCAAGTTTTAGTAAAGCAGCTAGGCGCACACCATAGACAATGCCTAGTGGTTCAAATACACCAGTACCCGGAAAGTAATCTGTAGATAAAGCTATAAGCTCATAAGTTTCATTTTGCTTGTAAGGCAAACGCACGTACTTACTATTACCCTGAAGGTGATAATAACCCTCATAACCATCAATCAGTACCTTCAGGACTGTGAGCAAGCAAGGCTCATGCTGCTGATAAAACGCTTCTAAATACGCACTCAAAAGCTCACTATCAGCATCCTCAGTAACGACCTCTTCAATCTTGTAGCCCTCAACATGAAGCAGTGTCCAGTCATTCCAAAAGTAAGCAGCAATGCTCTCAGCAACCAAAGACGGGTGCAACTGCCTATCAAAGGCAAGTACTTCTAAGGCATCTTTAGTACTTTTAGCATCAGACTTACAAGTCAAACCAGAACTCGAGCTTTCGTAGAGTTCGGGTACAAAGTCGTTAGCTAAATTAAGAATATAAGCCCATGCTTCATCTGATTCAGCAGCAAAGCTTGGGGTTTCAGCCATGCTTGTACCTAAACCTAGGCATGCAAGAAGGATGCAAAGGATGCGCATGCTTACTAGCGTATCGTGCTTTTTTGAATTCGCCAAGTGCTTTTGCGCCTTATTGATTCACGATTTCTTTAGATTTAGCCTTTTGCTAAATGCTTTAGTAGTTACTGTAGCTAGAATAAGAAAGGCTAAATAAACGGTGCTTACTACTAACGTTTAAGTCAAGAATTGCTTAGTAAAGCCTATAAAGTCATAAACATCTTTAAAGTTACTCGCTATACCTAAAGATACCCTAACAGCACCTGAATTCTTACCATCAATACAGAGTTTTAAGTCATCTATTGTTAAACGGTTCGTGGGTTGCGCAAAACAGCTACTCAACTCACTTTCTGTAATACCAAAAGCACTTTCACCCGTACCAGGGTTACAAAAGCAACCCGTTCTTAAAGAAATATTATCTTGATTAGCCTTGGCTTCAACAGTATGGTGGTCAATCAGAACATCATCTTGCGTGTAAAAATTCATAGTGAACGTAGCACCACGACCCTGCATGCTACAAGGGCCATAAAGCTTAATGAGGGGCGCAGCATTACTATGCTTTAACGTCATGAGTTCCTTAACTAACCAGTCACCCAAGCAAGCAACATGACGCTGAATATTCTTAGTACCCACTTCTTCTAAATGCTTTAAACCCATGCTAATAGCAGGAATATTAAGGTAATTAACCGTGCCATCTTCAAAACCCTCAGCCCCATCAGCCAAGTAGTGCGTTTGCCCCTGCACACTCGCTAAGGTAATAGTACCCCCAGCAAACCACGGTCTTTTTAGCTTCTTAAGCGCATCTTTACGCGCCAACAAACAGCCCAAACCCGTAGGGTAACCAAACATTTTGTAAAACGAAATGCCCACATAATCAGCAGGCGTTTGAGATAAATCAAGCGGATTTGTAGGCACATAAGCAGCCGCATCAAGAAAAACATCCCAGCCATGCTCATGAGCCAAATCAATATACCTAAGCGGATGCTTAACCCCCGAAAAATTACTCTGCGCAGGAAACGCAAACAACTTACAGTTAGACGCAGGGCTAGACGAAAGCAAACGATTCAACTCAGCTTCATTTAAGTTTAAGTCAGGCAACTCTAAGGGCACATAATCAAGCTTAGCGCCCTTAGCTTTAGCGTACTCACGAATACCCAAAACCGAATTATGATTATCAAACGAAAGTAAATAATGACTCTTCGGACAAAACGGATAAGACTCAGCCACAAGCTTAAGCGCACCACTAGCATTTTGCGTAAACACAACCTCATAGTTACTCGAGTTTGTACCAAAATACTTTAAAATCCCCTCACGGCACTGCTCAACTAACGCTGTTGCAGCACTCGAGCTTGGGTTGAGTGAATGCGGATTTCCAAAGACTTGTTCTTTTAAAAGCTTATGGTGATCATCTAGCTGCTTCTCAGCGTAAAGCCCACCCCCGGTGTAATCAAGGTAAACATGTTTACCTGCATCTAAACGACTGTATTCTTTTTGGCGTAACGCTTCAAACCATGCAGCGTCAGGATAGTTTGCTTGAAAAGCCTCATACGTTTTTTGGAAGTCAGATGATAGGTCAGCGTTTATCATCTAGACAGTGTACCTAAAGAAGCAAAGTCAAAGGGTGACTTTATACCTTTGTACTTCGGTGTTCATGCGTTACTTAGGTCTTTAAGTACAAGATTATCTCTATGAATCACTTCATCATAATCTTTGTAACCCAATATGCCAATTATGTCATGCGTGTGTTTACCCATAATTTGCCTTAAGGCATCACTACCATAATTACTTAAACCTCTAGCGATTACGTTATCTTCAAATATAACAGCTATGGCGTCACCAAATTGAAAGCTATCCTTTATGCCTGTAATGCCTTTAGGCAGTAAGCTTTTACCTTTTTTTAGGGCTTCAAAGGCACCTTTATCAATCATAATGCTGCCTTTAGTGGGCTGCTGAGCTAACCATGCTTTTCTTGCTGGCGGTTGTGCACCTGCTAGAAAACGAGTTCCCCAGACATCGCCTTGAGCTAAAGCTTCAAGACCAGCACCTCCACCACCCATAATAAGTGTTTCAATACCAGCTTCAGTTGCAATTTTAGCTGCACGCAATTTTGTAATCATGCCACCCGTTCCACGACTCGAGCCTGCATTGCCTGCCATGCTTTCTACGTCTTTTATGTTGCTCACGGTATCTATGCGTTTGGCTTGGGGGTTGCTTCTTGGGTCACTGTCATAAAGCCCATTTACATCGGTCAAGATAATGAGCGCATCTGCGTTTATCAAGTAAGCTGTGTAAGCAGAGAGGGTGTCGTTATCACCTACTTTTATTTCGGCAGTTGCAACACTATCATTTTCATTAATAATAGGGATTGCGCCTAGTTTAAGGCTGGCTTCGAGTGCATTTTTGGCGTTTACATAGCGTTCTCTATCTTGAATGTCTGAGGCTGTTAATAGAATTTGTGCTATGGGTAAAGGTGCTAAGGCTTGTGCCCAGTCGAGCATAAGTAGGGTTTGACCTACCGCAGCGGCAGCCTGCTTATCTGGCAAGGTAAGGGGCAAACTAAGCCCTAAACGCTCACGGCCTGCTGCGCCAGCACCTGAACTTACCAGCACAATTTTGCAGTTAAGCTTATCAGCGAGAACTTGCGCACCTCTAGCAAGCGCCCACATTTTAGGTGGAAAAATACGACCTGAATCATCGGTAATGCTACTTGTCCCTACCTTAATAACCACACGCTGCCAAGCTTTAGTCACGGTACGCCTCAGGTATAGCTTCTTTTACAACAAACAAAACATCCCCCTCAAACTTCACTTTATTGGCACGCTCGAGTTGCTTTAAGGTGGCTTGTACTTTGCCTTGTATTTGTCTTAGGAATACTATGTCCCAGTCTGCTTCGCCAGCGCGGTTCAGTTTCAGGAATTCCCTATGAAAGCTTGGTAGCTTATCTAAGCCAAGATGTAACTCTAAAGCTTGCCAGTCAATCCAGTCAGTCATGCTGCTAAGCCTAACGCTTAATGAAGCTAAAAAAAAGTGCCCGCATAACGCGGGCGAGGGTGAGTGATATATGCAGTAATGCTTCTATAATAAATGATTTATGTCAACGGAGTATCAGCTTAGTCTAATTTTAGCTGTTATTCTTGGGTGCTAATTTTTTATGTACCTTAATTTATCCAGTTAGGCTTTCGAACAATGTCATACTATTAGCTTAAAGAAACGAGGTTGATTGTGGCAGCATTTAATGTAGGCATTATTGGTGCAGGTAACATTAGTGGGGCTTATTTAAAGGGTTCAGCTATTTTTCCTATTTTGAATATTTCAGCAATTGCTGATATTGATTTAGCTAGAGCGCAAGCGCAAGCGAGTGAGTTTGGCATTAAGGCTATGAAGCCTGATGAACTGATAGCTGATGCGAGTATAGATATTGTTGTGAACATTACGCCCCCAAAGGTGCATGCAGCGGTTATTACCCAGGCACTTAATGCGGGTAAGCATGTTTACAGTGAGAAGCCTTTGGCGACTGATTTTGAGACTGCGAAGAAGCTTGTGGCGTTGGCGGAAGAAAAAGGTCTTTATTTGGGTTGTGCACCTGATACGTTTTTGGGGGGTGGTTTGCAGACTTGCCGTAAAGTTATTGATGATGGGCTTATTGGTGAAGTTGTGGCTGCTCAGGGGTTTTTTAT
>CAZWJZ010000387.1:0-4434 GCA_964634665.1 uncultured bacterium
GTTACTTTTAATCCAGCGGGTTCAAATAAGAATTGCATTTCACTTTCTACACTTAGGCCACCTGTTTTGAAGTTGAGTGCGCGTGCGGCTGTGGGTGAGAAGGCTCTGAAGCCACTTTGGCTGTCAGTTATGTTTGTTTTGCTTAAGGTATTGGTTAGTGCTGTTAGGCTGTGCTGACCGACTTGTCGCCATTTGGGTATTTTGTTTTTAGTGCTTAGGAATCGACTTCCTATGACTACATCTGCGGTTCCGTCTAGTATTGCTTTTGCTACGGCTGGTATGTCGCTTGATTTGTGTTGGGCGTCGGCGTCTAGGCAGACAATTACATCTGGGTTGTGGTTTAAGGCAGCTTGAAAGCCTGTGTTTAAAGCTTGGGCTTTGCCTTTGTTTTGTTTGTGTCTTATGACTTCTGCCCCTGCGCTCGCTGCGAGTAGAGCTGTGTTGTCGCTTGATCCGTCATCTATTACTATGATGTGTTGCGCGTATTTTTCTGTGTTGAATACGACGCTAGCTATGAATCGTTCTTCATTGAAAGCTGGTATGACGGCTATTATTTTGTGTGCATCCACAGTTTAGTCCCCTTTTACTCCTGTTTTTTGACTTACCTACTTTTAGCAAAGGTAAAAGTATTTTTCTTTTGCAATGAAGAACTTTTATTCGTTTATTGAGGGTGCATATTGCTTTCTATGCTGTTTTATTATTCCTTTGTTGTCCCCAACGCTACCCCAACGTTTGTGTTTTGTGTTTTTACGTTTTCTTTCTCGCAGCTTAAGGTATCTGTAAAGTTGTTCAGGTGGTTGCTTAGTGATTCCACGTTTTTGAAGTATTGTACTTCTTTGGTTTTTATGTTTTTTAGGCTGGCTTGGTATTCGTTTTTGGTTTGCCAGACTCTTAGAATTAGGAGGATTTCTTTTTCTTTTGCCATGGCTGCCTTTCTTGGTTGTTCATGGCGTGTTGTGGGTGTCTTTCTTGCTGGGGGTAGTTTTTCATTTTCTTACCCAACGTTCCCCCAATCTTTTATTGGTTTTGTGGCTTTGTGGCTTTTTTAACGTTTTGTGTTCCATTCTATTTTTTATGACTAACTCTATTGCTAGGTGTTTACTGGTTTATCTTTCGGGCTGCTTTTGTAAAACCAAAGAACATCATCTGTGTCTAAGTGCTGCCAGCTACCATCATCTTCTTTTGGGGTTGGTTGCTTAAGTAAGCTTGTCTCAGCTGACATTTGCTGCTTAATTAAGAAGTTGCTTAAGAGTGATTCTTTGGGATCTTGCGTAATTATGTGGTGTTGTAACTCTAAGAAGAGTAAATGTATTTTTTGATCTGCATTTAAGCATTGGCTTAACAAGTACTTAAGGTTGTCTTGAGCTGAGCGTAAATTGCCATCTTTTATTTCTAAAGCAACTTCTAATAAGGTTCTGTCAATACTGTCAAAACGATTTAAACTAAGGTTATTTGTTTTTCTAATGCTTTCTTTTAATGCTAACCAGTCATCTTGGTAGTACTGTTGTTTTGCAATTAGTAAGGTGAGTTTAGCTTGCCAGTAGGGGAGATGGTAGTGCTCAGCTTTACTTAAAGCTATCTCTAAGCTTGCATTAGCTTTGCTAAAGGCTTTTTTGAGTGCATAAGCTCTTGCTAAAAAATAATGACAAGCTAAGCTCACATGAATGTTAGTTGTATTCTTCAAGCTTTCTAACTGACTAAGCCCCTCCTCAAGCTGTCCTTTCCTAATGTTAAGAATAGCTTGGCTCATTAGAAAGTCAATTTGCTTAGCGTTAACGTTCATACCTTTAGCTTTCTCTAAAGCTTTGTCTGCCGCTTCAAAATGATTTTCAAAACTATAAGCTAAAGCAAGTAAGATTAGCCCTTCAGCTTCATTAGTATTTATTATCAGTTCAGTTGCTTCAGTAAAAAGACCAAGCTCGAGCTTTAATCTGGTTTTTATGATTTGTTTGTTTTCCTCAGCTAAGTCTGTTTTGCTTATTAAGTCTAAAGCATCTTCCTGCCAGCCTTGAGAGCTAAATAAAATAAGGAGTGAATTAAGACTTGTCATGATTAAGTCTTGCTTGTTTAGGCTTATAGCGTAATGCCAGGCACTCATTAACGCTTCTTTCTGACTAAGCAAAGCTTTTATGTCCTCAGCATCATTTAAGTTGCTAGTTTGAAGCTTAGTTAAGTAATGCTCAGCGAAGCTCGAGTGTGTCTTTAGTTTTAGGTTTTCTTCTTTGTTTAGTTTGCTTTGGCAGTAAGCTTTTATGACGGGGTGGAAGTTGTAGGTGTTTGTTTTTGCGTCGTAGTTCAGCAGGCTTGCGTCTACTAAGTGTTTGACATCGAACATGGTAACATTAGTTACATTTTGTACTTCGCTTAGGTCAAAAGGCTCAGGAAATAAAGTTAAAGCAAGGAGTGTTTGGTTTAAATCAGCACTTAACGTTTTAATGGACCGATCAATGGTTTCTCTAAGTAAATTTTCAGACTCAGGGCTCAAGCCAAACAAACTCTCCTCAAGCGCATCCGCTATAGCCTTAACACTCAACCTATGCGTCCAAGTACTTGCCAACACAAGAGATAAGGGATGCCCCTGAACTAGCTTGCAAATACGCAGTACATCCCCAAGTTGCTCATTAGTTATGCTCACCCCATAACGCACAGCATGACTTACAAATAAATCCACAGCAGGGCTATTCTTAAGCTCAGCCTCAGCCTCAGGGTAATCAAGCCCCTTAAGAAAAAACAGGTGCTCGCTAGGTATACCAAGCGTTTCTCTAGATGTAACAAGTAAACGCAAATCAGGGCAATCACTAAGCGCAACAGCAACCCTTTTAGCTAAAGCAGTGTTCGCCTCAGCATTATCAAGAATAAACAAACAAGCTTTATCCCTAAAAAATTGCCTTAACCCCTCAATACTCGCTCGTTCATCCGTATCCATTAAGCGTTCAAGCGAATCCCAAAAATCATTTCCAAGCTTTAGGTAGTAGACACCATCAACAAAGTCATCCTTAACCGCATGCCCTAAAGCCACCCCTAATTCAGTTTTACCCACACCCCCAAGCCCCAAAAGGGTTACTTGTTTACTGCTAAATTGCAATAAGCTGCCTAATGCCGTAATTTCTTTATCACGACCTACAAACAAATTATTCTTAGCAGGCAAACCAAACAAACCAGCAAGCCGTTCTTTCGCTTCTGCAGCAGAATACTTAAGTTGAATACCTTCATAAAGCTTAACCGCCTCAGCTACAACCTTCATAATTTTCTTAGTCTCAGCAGCAGCACTCAACAAAAGCACAATTCGCTTAAAATCATGAGGTGTAGGGTAACTAATACCTTCACACTGCAAAAACACCTTCCAAGCAAGACGCGCAGCCTCATCAAACAAAGATACTCGAGCTTTACTCAAAGCCAAACGCAACTGCGCTTCAAGAAAGTAATCATGAAGCTTCTCACGTTCACTCAAAATCCACTCTTCAAGCTCAATCCCTAAATTAAGCTTAGTTTCTCGTTCTACACCCTCTAAGAATGGACCCTCATAAAGCGAAACTACCTTTTCATAAGCTCCAGCTTCATAAGCACTTAGAAAAGCTTCAACATCCGTATCAATCTTAACTAGCAAAGTATCTTTTGTATCATTCTGAATAATACTTTTATCAATACCCCTTAAACGCCTTAGCGCTTCAGATAAGTTTTTTTGTTGTAACTCCTCTTCATACTGATAAGGCCAAAAAACATCTCTCAGCTCACTCCTCAATTTAACTTCTTTAAGGGCGCAATAGGCAAGTAGTAACAAAGGGGTTTTTTGTTTAAAAGAACTATCCTCTAAACGAATTTCCCCAAAACATCTAAGCAGCATCCAAATTCTCCTGACAATCAAATACATAAAACCTACACAAGTCCCACCTTGTGGTTACAACAAAAAAATCAAACATTAATTCCAAACGTAAGCAAAAATAATGTATCGGCTCATAAGATTGCGTTACGCTAGAAGGATTATAACTTAAATTAAAATCATGCTAAGGTTTTTGAAACTTAAGCACCTCGTAACTTTTCACAAAGCGCCTCAAAATCAACTGCCTTCACAACAACAGGCTCAAGAGCATCATCCATCTGAACAAAATAGTAATTAGGTGCCCTATACAAACCAAAGAAAAGCATCTCTAAAAACACCTCAAACCATCTAACATCCACCTTAAGAATCAAAAGATCCTCCATAATGATTCCTTTCTGACAGCCTCAAAGTAATCCCGCAAAGCAATAATTAGCTCCTCAGCTAACAGCCCAATGGCAAGCTAGAAAAACAATCTAACCTTGCGCGCATCCAAACAAAGACTACAAAATGAACCGTAAACAAAGCGTAGACAAGCCGTAAATGGTCTTGCTTGGTTGCCGTGGACACTTAATGCAAACGAAAAATACATAAAGGAGTCCTTTGGAAAAGAAACA
>CAZWJZ010000388.1:0-4426 GCA_964634665.1 uncultured bacterium
CTTTAGCATGTGCCCAATATAGATAAAGCTATAAGCGAAATGCGTCGGGTTTTAAAACCAAAGGGGCGTTTTTACGCAGCAACCAACGGTAATGAACACCTAAAAGAATTAGATGCTTTTATTGTTGAGCAATTGGCAAGCAAGCTACCTGAATGTGAATTTGAACTCATGCGGGGCTTAGCTTTTCGGCTCGAAAATGGCAATGACATAATAAGCAAACACTTTCAAACTATTGACTTACATACCTTTAAATGCGACTTGAGTGTTACCGAAGCAGAGCCTTTTATAGCTTACATCTTATCTATGTACCGCTTTCAAACCCTCATCGAAACAACAAGCCAAGACAAACTCGAGCGTGTCTTAAACGAAGCTCGAGTTTGTCTTGAAGGCATGCTTAAAAAGGGTCCTATTCATGTGACGAAAACCACAGGTTTATTTGAGGCATACTAGCAGTAGTAAGGAGTTTAATAACTATGCTACGTGATGAGCTTATAAAAAGAATTGAAGAACTACCCAATCTAAAAGTCGCTTTATGGAAAAATACAGATTTGCTGTGCGTGCTTAATAAAGATAAAGAAATTGCGCATTTTCAATCTGAAACAGAGCTAGATATTAGACTTACCCCAAAAATCATTAAACAAAAAGGCTTGCAAATACCAGAAAACAGTAGTAGTCATCTAGATAGATCAAAAAATTCAAGGTGGATTGTGCAGTCTTTTGAGCAAAAAGAAAGCTTTGAAGACGTGCTTCAACTCATTAAAATAGCTGCTGAGTTATAACTAATTACAACAGTAGCGGCCGAGTTTTTAGTACGCTAGACGTAGTTTTATTCACAGCTCAAAAATGAAGTAAAACATCACATAACCTTAACGAAAAGCTCTTGCTAAGCTCTAGAAGGTATGAGTTTATTGATGGATGCATTAGACTATAACTCAAGATGGATAGAATTATGAAGCTCTATCTCATAAGACATGGTGAAACCAACTGGCAACTCATGTCAAACCGTGGTGTTAAAGGCATGGCTGCCTCACTTGCACCGCTAACCGAATTAGGGCGCTTACAAATAGAAACCATTGCCAATGATTTTCGTTTAGAAGAAGCAGAAGCTGTCTTATGTAGTACCTATGCTAGAGCCCTAGAGTCAGCCGCACTTATAAGCAGAAAACTCAATAAACCCATGTTTGTTGAGTATGACCTGCATGAATGGCTACCTCAAAAAGACTCCCTTGCCGATATAGACTCATCACTCATGGCCCAAGCTAGCGAAGGCTTAAGCAAAGAACTACTAAGCAAACAAAGCAACGAACCAGTACCTTGGGAAAGCCTAGAAGAAGTCAAAACTCGAGTACGCAACACCTTAGCTCGCTACAAGCAATACAAAAGCCTTATTGTGGTTAGTCACGCTATGGTTATAAACACTTTACTAGGTGAAAAACGAAATATAGAGCATGCAGAAATAGTGCCTTATGAACTCAGTTTTGAAGAACTCGAGCTTGTCTAATAGCTTTGTATCAAATAGCGTTAGTAAGCAAACACTAACTTTATTTTGGAATTTTCTAAACAGTCTATCTTTTAAACATTTGTATTCGAGTTGAACTGCTAAAAGGTGGGTCTTGAAAGCTTAGGGCTATTAGGGAACCATCTGCACTAAGACTTACTTGCTGGTAACTGTTACGGTCACTAGCTGGCGCTAAGGTGGCTATTTTTTGCCAACCTGATAGGCTTTCTTCATAAATTTCAAGATAGCCTTGTGATTGGGGTGTACCAATAAAATCTTGACCTGTGTCTTTAAACTTTTGCACTACAAGTGTTTTAGCATCTGCGCTCAAAGCTTTAAATTGACCCTCAGTTGAGAAACGCTGCTGCCAACTCGAGCCTTCCAAATCAAAAAGCTTAACTTTAAAAGAATCATCTTCAACCGCTACTCTTGTGCCTGTTTCATTTAAAGCTCGAGCTTGTAAAGAACTTGAAGCAGCTAAGGAAGAGCTTTTCTGCCAAGTATTACCCCTTCGCTCATACAGCTCGGCCGAATCCGTCAAGATGACATTGCCCGTAGCGGAAAGGGCAACGGGTGAAATAGGTTCAGCAAAGGTATTTAGCGCATCAATCTTAGCTAACTGCTGCCATGTCCCATTTTGGTTTTCCCAAATACTAAAACCATCACTAGTTTCAAAACAACAAACCGTCAAAATACGAGCATCTGCACTCATGATTAAAGAAGCTCGAAATAAAGATTCTGACGCAAGAATAGCTTTGCTTTGCCAGTTGTTTGATGACCAAGTGAGTTGCCTTAAGGTATCTTCTGAACTGCTAATGACCGTGACCCCATTAGCACTCACTTGAGGTCTGAACCAAGGCGTACCAGCATCATCAGCAGGGCCAGACCTAGGTCGATTATCTATTCGTTTGGTTTCTTGCCACACCCCACCATTAAAGCGATAAATAACTTGGGTACGCCAATCTTCACTAACTAAAGTCGAAGCATCTTCAGCTAAGGCAAGATTAGAGCCCACTACATCACCCGAAAAAGACTGCTCGAGTGTAAAGGGTCCAAGCTCACTTTGAACTCCCTGATAGCTGAGTAGACTGCAAGAAGATAAAAGCAAAGTTAAACAAGATAAGCATAGACGTAGGTTTATTGTCATTAGCTTAAAGCCTAGCAAAAAGTTAAGCTCTAGATTTAAGAATTATGAAGAGTGCCAAAAGAAAAGCCACTCTGTTTGAGTGGCTCGAGTGTTTCTTGAGTAAAGCTTTATTCGCGAATACCGTGCAGTATTTCTTCTAAGCCATCTATATCAACCACAATAATTTCTTTAGGTCGAGTTCTTATGACTTCTTGCTTTTCAAGTACTTTTAAAGCTCTAGTTACTGTTTCACGACTTGTACCTGCAAGATTAGCGAGTTCTTGATGCGTAAGTTGCACTTTGGCTGTACCGTCTTCAGATAGCTCTATAACACCACTCCGGTAAAGTCTTAAAAGCACGTAAGCAACGCGGCCTTGAGCATCTTTATAAGATAAAATTTGCGCTTCATCATTAGTACCGCTTAAACGCTGAGCTAAAGTGGTTGTTAAATTAATACTCACTTGCGGGTAAGCCTGAATGAGCTTATGAAAGTCATCTTCAAAAAGTAAGTAAGCTTCGGTAGCACCCAGCGTAACTGCTGAAGCGCTTCTCGCTTTATCACCCAATAAGGCCATCTCACCAAAAAATTCTGGGGGTTGCAAAATAGCTAGGGTTTTCTCATAGCCACCCAAATCAACTTTAGACAGCTTAACAAGACCTTTTTGCAATATGTACAGTGCCTCGCCTATATCACCCTCTTGAAACAAAATGGTTCCAGTAGGAAATTCTCTAAGTTGCACAACGGAAGCTGCAACCTCAAGTGCGCGCTCTGGGGCATTTTTAAATAAAGGTACTTGGGCTAAAATTGTTTTTGCGTCTAGTGTTTCAACCATTATGTTCCTCACTCCTAAACGTGATTCCTGTGATGTGAGTCACCGACAAAATCACTAGGCAAGTGCTCTATGCATCGTATAGTAGCGGTAATGGCGCTCGAGTGTCGTGATTTACATCGCACCTTTACTACCAATTCGCAAACCATTAGCGTGCTCAAAGGCGTTAATTTAAACGTTAATGCTGGCGAAGTAGTTGCTATTTTAGGCCCATCAGGCTCAGGAAAAAGTACGCTTCTTAACTTACTAGCTGGTCTAGATACCCCAACAAAAGGCGAAATCTACTGGGCGGAAACACTTGTACATAAAAGCTCGAGTAACGCGCTTGCTAAACTTAGGCTTACGGAACTAGGCTTGGTGTTTCAAGATCACTATTTGCTTGAAGACCTTAATGTGCTTGAAAATGTGAGTTTGTCTGGTCGTTTAAGCCATTTGATTGATGAACAAAGAGCCCTGCGCTTACTTGCTGCGGTTGGTCTTGAAAACAGAAGTTCTTTTTTACCTAAAAAACTATCAGGAGGTGAAAGGCAACGTGTAGCAGTAGCTCGAGCGCTTTACGCAAAGCCTAAAATAATACTTGCTGATGAACCTACAGGTAGCCTTGATAGACAAAACGCTCGAGCGGTTTATGAAATTCTTGTTGATTTGGCTCGCTCAGAACAAACCGCAGTGCTTATGGTCACGCATGATGAAGGCTTGGTCACTAATGTTGATAAGCGCTACTATTTAGATGACGGTGTGTTGATTGAGAAACGTAGTGAAGGTATTTCAAACTAAATAAACATGGCGCGCGCAAGAGTTGCAAAAGATTTTTTTGAATTTCGAATCACAGTAATTATTTATAATCAAGGGTCTTAGCGCTAAATATCTTTCCACTCATCAGCTATTTAGACAAGGTTAATGATTTGGCAACAGTCTAGTTGCATCCCTAATGAAGTATCCTAATGACTAATAAAGCTTAAGGAGAAGTGG
>CAZWJZ010000389.1:0-3417 GCA_964634665.1 uncultured bacterium
AAAAAAGGATGCTCCAAATAAAGAGCATCCTTTTTTAATTTTGGTTAATACTAAGCAATAGGCACAGGTCTTGCAAAAATAACTGCGTCATCATCTACGCTTACCACAATAGGCTCATCATTACCTTTAGATAAAAGCTCTAAAGATAAAGGATCTTCAATATGCTCACGAATAACAGTACGCAGCGGTCTTGCACTTTTACCTTCTGGCGTTTTTGCCAGCAAGAAATGTGAAACCTCACTGGTAAAAGTAATACTGACATCACGCCTAGATAGTTCTTCACGAATGTCTTCTAGCATTTGATTAATAATGTGCATAACGCCAGCTTCATCATGGGGCGTAAATTGAATAACTTCATCCAGTCGATCTAAAAACTCAGGGCTGAATAGGTTCTTAAGGGGCATTTCTGTATGCGTATTGGTTTCTTGAAACCCAAGCATGCCCCCCGTATTATAGCCTGTATTACTTGTCATAATCAGAATGACTCGTTTGAAATCAACCGTACGACCAAGACCATCTGTTAAACGACCATCATCCATAACTTGCAAAAAGGTATTATAAATATCTGGGTGGGCCTTCTCAATTTCATCTAGCAAGACAATAGAAAAAGGTTGACGACGCACTGCTTCTGTTAAACGCCCACCCTGCTCATGACCTACATAGCCCGGAGGAGAACCAATAAGCTTAGAAAGCGCATGAGCTTCTTGATACTCAGACATATCCAAACGAATCAAGAAGCGCTCACTGCCAAACAACTCAACTGCAAGCTGCTTAGCCAAAAACGTTTTACCCACACCCGAAGGACCAACAAACAAAAAGGATGCCGAGACCCTAGTACGACCCCCAAGACCCACTCGAGCGCGTCTTAGGGCTGAGCCTAATGCGGCAATGGCATTGTTTTGACCGACCACACGTTTTTGTAAATTGGGTTCTATGGTGGCTAGTTTTTCGTCATCACGATCATCTATATAGACGCCACCCCATGAGTTTATGACAGCTTCTATGTCTTCTCGACTGACTACGGGCGTACCGTCTTCTTCTTCTAGCACAGGAAAGCCTAAAGATTTGTTTAGGCGAGTTCGTGAAGCTGCTTCATCTATCAGGTCAATAGCTTTGTCAGGAAAGTTTCGTCCTGGTAGGCTGCGTTCTCCAAAGCGAACAGCTAATTCTAATATGCTCTGCGGAATGACCACACCATGGTGCGCTTCGTAGCGTTCTTTTAAGCCTTCAAGAATAAGTAGAGCTTCAGCTGGGCCGGGTTCTAACACAATAACAGGCTGAAAACGGCGCTCTAAAGCGGCATCTTTTTCTATATAACGATGATACTCACCTGTTGTGGTGGCACCAATAACTTGCACTTCGCCACGGCTTAAAGGTGGTTTAAGAATGTTAGCAGCATCTAGCGTACCTTCTGCACCACCCGCACCTACTAGAGTATGAAGCTCATCTATAAAGGCCACAACTTTAGCGCTTTTGAGTTCTTCTATAACTTGACGTAAGCGCTCTTCAAATTCACCACGGTATTTGGTTCCCGCAACAATATTTGATAAGTCAATTGATAAAACACGAATGTTAAGTAGGTTAGGTGGCACGCGACCCTCTACTATCGATTGTGCTAAACCCTCAACAATGGCTGTTTTGCCAACCCCGGGGTCACCAATAAGTACAGGGTTATTTTTGCTGCGCCTTGATAAAATTTGTATAACACGACGAATTTCTTCAGTACGGCCAATAACCGGGTCAAGCTTGCCTTCACGCGCTGCTTTAGTTAAGTCAAGTGCATACTCATCTAAAAAAGGAGTGTTAACCGTTTCTTGTTGCGCTTTAGGGTCAGCAGCCGCAAGAATACGCCAGCGCACCGTGTCAACATCTCGAGTGAGTTGTTGCAAAATGCGGTAAGCAACACCGTCACCCTCTCTAATAATGCCTAGTAAAATGTGTTCCGTTGCAATGACATTGCTACCCAAGCTGCGTGCTTCGCTACCCGCAAGCTCCATAACACGCCGTGCTCTTGGTGTAATAGCAGCTGTTTCATTGCGAGGTAAACCATCACCACGGCCAACCATTTCTTCAACTTGTCTACGAAAGCCTTCTAAGGTTGCACCAAACTCAGCTAAAACTTTGCTGGCAGTACCACCCTCACGCATGAGACCCAAAAGCAAATGCTCAGGCCCTATCATAGCGTGGCCTAGTTTGGAGCCTTCTTCTCGTGCAAAGTGGAACACTAAGCGTGCTCGATCATCATATCTATTCAAGGCTACCCTCCCAAGAACTGTCACGATTGCCTAAACAAAAACCCCAAGCTTGCACTAATTCAATGCTAACAGAGACATTAAAACCTGAGGGATAGCTGTAAGTTATAGCCTTCATAGCTAAGTGTACGCTCTCTTGGCTTAAGGGGCTAGGTTTTTGCTTACGTTTTATCACGACATCCTCTATATATAGTTTTCATTAAGCTCATCAGACTCGAGTAAGATTCCTAGTTTCTTAGTCACCACGTATTGTTCTAGCTTATCATGGTTATTCTTGAAGAAATCTTACTTGTATTTGTTTTATCTAACAAGCAATGGCGCGAAAACTCAGCTCTTCTTAACAAGTTGATCTAGTTGCATTAACTTGTCTTTAGTCAGTATGCCCTAATTTTTCTTAGCTTTGGTGGTAGACGTCACAGATTAAGGTTGGACTCTAAAAACAAGCTAAGCGCTAGCAAGGTTGTGAGACTATTTTTAGGCTTAAAGCAGTTATTCTTTAGACACAAAACTTTTAATTCTTTATGAAAAATAAGTCAGGTATTTTTTAATCACTCATGACACTAATATCTTTTTTGATAGTTATTTATGTAAGACTTGCATAATATTTAGAATTAATGAAATAATCACTATTTATTTAATGTAAAGTAAACAGCTAGACAGACATTTGAACTCAGTGTAAACTACCCTTAGCAAATCTAACCAGCACGCCATCTAGACAGTACACAGCAGCCAACTGCTGACACGCTGTTGCACGTCTCTTTGGAAAGATTTTGCAGATTGGAGACATCTTGAAAAAGATTCTTTTCTCACTCGTAACGCTACTTACCCTATCAGGCATAGCTTTTGGTCAAGGCATAACCATCTGGACACACTTTGGAGATATAGAACTCGAGTGGCTTCAGAGTGAAGCTACTGCTTTTGAAGGTGTTTTTGGTGTTCCTGTTGAAATTGTCAAAATTGAGCTGGGTGAAATTAAGCAAAAAATGTTACTTAGCGCACCTGAGGGTGAAGCTGCTGATTTAATTGTGCCTATTCCTCATGATCAAATTGGCGAAATGGCTGTGGGTGGTGTTCTTGCTGATATGTCAAGTTTTGCTACTGCTGACTATTTGGCTGACTTAAATTCACAAGCTCAACTTGGCTTTACCTTTAACGGTAAACTCTT
>CAZWJZ010000389.1:3427-4372 GCA_964634665.1 uncultured bacterium
TTTGGCTTACCTATGTATGTTGAAGGTCCTGCCTTAATTGTTAATACTGATCTTGTTTCTGAAATACCTGCAACTTTTGAAGACATGATTGCTGCTGCTCAAGGCTTAACTACTGCTGATACCTACGGTTTCTTATATGATATTGGTAACTTTTACTTTTCTTATATCTGGATGAACTCTAATGGTGGTTATGTTTTTGGTCGTGACGCAAGTGACAGCCTTGTTGCAACTGATTTAGGTCTTGCTAATGAAGGCGCTATTGCTGGTGCCCAAATTATGAAAGCCCTTCGTTATGACTATGGTCTTATTCCTACGGGTGTTGATTATGGTGTAGCGGATGGTCTATTTATTGATGGTGCGCTAGCTATGATTTATAACGGTCCTTGGGCTGTGCCTAACTACCGTGATGCAGGTATTAACTTTAAGGTTATGCCTGTTCCTGCAACTGCTAGTGGTCAAAACTTCTCTGGCTTTATGGGTGTTCAAGGCATTCTTATGAATGAGTTTAGTAGCAATAAAGTTGATGGCGCTAACTTTGCTAAGTGGTTAACACGTCCTGCTGCGCAAGTTTCTCTAGCAAACCTGACTGCAAAAATTCCTTCTTCAAATGCTGCTGCTGCACAAGTTGCAAATGACCCTATTATAGCTGGTTTTGCTGCTGCTTTAGCCAACGCAGTGCCTATGCCCAACATTCCTGAAATGGGTAACGTTTGGGGTCCTATGGGTGACGCTTTAAGTCAAATCTTAGATAATGCTGATTCTGATGTTGATAGCATTCTTGCTAATGCTGCTTCACAAATCGAAGGCAATTAAGAGCTTCAATTATTGATTATTAACTAGCCAAGAACACTGCTGCCCTTGGCTAGTTTTGTTTTAAATCAAAATAAGTATTAAGTATCTCCAGGGTGAATTTGCAAAATGCAAATTCACCCGAGCAGAGCGAGT
>CAZWJZ010000390.1:0-4361 GCA_964634665.1 uncultured bacterium
GCTTACGATGAATGCTTTTAGATTCGTCTACACTAACCCTATATCGTCATGGAAGAAGCTTCTGAAATAGTTATTGATGTCAAAGCAAACGCACTCGAGCGTAACCATTTTTCGCTTGTGTCGAATCGTTTTGCGCGTAAAGGTACGGTGTTTTTACTTTTAGATCACTCATCTAGCATGGCAGATGGTCAGAAATTATTACAACTTAAGCGGGGTGCCTTACAATTTTTTGCTGAAGCATATGCACGTAATTATGCAGTAGGCATTATTGGTTTTTCTAATCGAGCTAAGTGCTACTTGGAAGCAACAAGTAATTTTTATGTGTTTCAAAAGCGTTTAAATGACTTGTTTGCTGACGGTAATACCGCTATGACGGCAGCCTTGCAATTGGGGGGTCGTAAATTGCGCTGGCGTAAAGGCTACAGAGCACTTTTTCTTATTACAGATGGACAACCCAAATACAAAGAGGCTGCGCTTTTAGAAGCACGTATTTTAAGAGCAAAAGGGATTGACATTATTGCAGTAGGTACAGTGGGTGCAGATGAAGCTTTTTTACAAGCTTTACACCCCAAGTCTGAACTGGTAAATGTGAGTCATTTGGCTGAGCATATGACGCGATTAGGTAAGGCGTTACCTGAAGCAAAGTAAAACTCATAGCTACTCCACAAAGCTCTAAGGCTTGGTATAACTAAAATGAAGATAAGCGAGCAGTTTAGAAACAAAACCCTATGAAAACCATTCCACAAGCTTACGAAGTAAAACACAGCTTAACCGTTACTCGAGCCATGACCGTAGACTTTGAACAAAACGAAGCAGGCCTCGGCAAACTCCACCAAGTCTACGCAACCTACTGGCTAGGCAAACACGTCGAACTCGTAAGCCGCAAACTCACCCTAGCTTTTCTAGAAGAACACGAAGAAGGCATAGGCTTTGAACTCACCGTAAAACACATAGCCTCCGCCCTACCCGGCATGACCGTAGACCTCACCGCCACACACCAAAAAACCCAAAACACTCGAGTCTACATAAGCTGCGTGGCCCATAATGAACTGGGTGACAAAATAGCTGAAGCCACAACCACACAAGTCATTCTGCCAAAAAACAAGCTAGCTGCCAAGTTCAAAACGCTAGAAGAACGCTGGGCACAACACAAAAAAACTCGAGCTTCTTAAACTGCATCTCGCTCAGCATTAGTTAACCTGAGTTCGGAGTTTCTAAAACGTAGAAATAACGTCTCTGACGCATTATGCAAATAGGCTTCAAAACTAGTTTTAGCATAAAACCGTAGATTCTAGGATAAATTACTTCTATTCATCAACTATGCATATCTTTTGAGACATCAAATTTTAGAAAGTGCGTCCTTGACGCAAATAAAACTCCGAACTCAGGTTAGTTATCAACGTTCCAAGCATCATTACTCACCCAGTGATGCTTTTCTTTAGCTTAGTAAAACCATTCCACTTAGTTACTACAGCAACTTTGCATCCTTGAAACAAGCTTGGTTAAAAAAACTGCGACGTTATTGAAACGCAATCTTTTTTAAGCTCTAACTATGCCTAAAGAAAAACTCATGGGTAGCTACCTTGTCCGCTTTAGCCGAAAAGACCAGCATACTCATGTAAACCTTCAAAACCTAAAAACCGGTGAACAACTATCTTTTGAAACGTGGATTGCCGCATGGTCATTTCTTGAAAGCAAGTTGCAAACATCCACCCTAGACCTTTCTAAGCCAAAAAATATAGCTTAAAAAAAACTTGGAACGTTTTTGGAACGCCTTATTTTAAATAATAAGTACAGAAGGAAAAAGTTACTCATAAGGAGGAAGCATGAAACAAAATTTCAGGGTCTTAAGTATCTCCATGGTGAATTTGCAAAATGCAAATTCACCCGAGCAGAGCGAGTGTCACGAAGTACCGAGCGAAGCCCCATTCAGTAGTTTGCAAACCTTCTATACAAGTAACTTAGTTAGCCTAAGCTTAATTCATTAATTATGTTTGAAAACTGCCCGCAAACAACTATACAGAACCCAGAACTCTTTATAGAAGAAAGCTAAACCCAAAATACAGACTTCATGTAAGTAAAAACTCGAGCTAAAGCATTTATCTCAAAAGTTATGAAGTCGATATCACAAGATTTAGAAAAGCTGCTATTTTATTAAAAAGGAGACAAGCATGAATAAGACATTTAAGACCTATTTTTCAATCTGTATTTTACTGAGTTGCACTACATTTTCATTTGCACAACTTAAGCCTAAAGACCCAAATACAAGCACAACTGAAACGACTGAAACAACTCAAGTTGCAGCCAATGACATTACGGCGCGCCTTGCTGCAGGTGGCGAAATAACCCTTGAAGAAGGCGAATTTGTAGTCTCGCAACTCACTTTTTCTACAGATACAAGCTTAATGGGTGCAGGTGCAGGCAAAACCATTCTTACTTTTAGCGGAGCAGAGTACGGCTTTCTGGTAGATGGTGTTAAGTTTAACGCTGAAGGCATTAGCTTTGTGCATAATGGCAGCACCCCCGCTGACTTAGCTGTCTTTAGAGATGCAGATGTTGTACTTACAGACTGCTCTTTTTCTGGCGCTATTGCACCTGAAGAATCAAAAGATTTAGGTGCTGCTGCTTTAATTACTCGAGCCGATGCGGATATTACAAACTGTGTTTTTAGAGATAGTCACTTTGGACTGGTTGTTCAGAGTAGCTCACAAGTCACACTAGATGATGTTGAGATTCATGATAATAGCTCTGACGGACTCTCCCTCTTAGATACTGCTTATGTGACACTCGAGTGGTCTTTGGTTTATGACAATGGGGGTGCAGGTGTTTTTGCTACCCATAATTCTTACTTGCGTGCCATGCGCGTATCTGTTGAGCGTAATGGTAGTAGTGGCGTGCTGTTACTGGGTAACTCGAGTGCTGTGGTGATTGGCGCTTTACTTAATGATAATGAGAGTATTGGCTTGCTGATTAATGGTACGGGGAATGTTTGGATTGATAATTCTCGTGCGAATCGTAACGGTGTTGGCTTTGGTTTTAATGGTGATTCAACTGCTTTTCTTAAACTTACAAGATCAGAAGAGAATGTTCTTGGTTATTACGGTATTGGTAATTCCATTGTTGAAATTAGAGATGGCTATGCCAGTAAAAATACCGAGCATGGTTTTTCGTTTGCTGAGAATGCGTTTGCTACTTTATACAAAAATACCAGTGAGGCTAACGACTTAAATGGCTTTGCTTTACTAGATGATGCCGAAGCAAACTTTACGCTTAATTTAGCTGCTCGAAATACCACGTCTGGCTTTTTCTTTATTGACCGCTCGAGTGCTTATATGGATCGTAATTTATCTGAGCAAAACACGATTCATGGTTTGCTTGCTGCGCATAGTGCCAATGTGGAGCTTGTAGATAACACCTTTAGTTTAAATAAACGCTATGGTGTTTTTGTAACAGAAGATGAAGCTGTAGCAATCAATACAGAGGCTAATACCTTCACGTCTAATGGTGAAGGTGATACGAATTATACGGCAGGTCAGTAATAGTTTTAGCTAGATACTAAAGTATGTGTTTTTAAAACTTAAGGTAGTGGCTGACAATGACTCTTTTAAAGCTTTTTGGATCACCTGAGTTAAGGCTTGAAGGCAAGTCTCAGCTACTACCTTTGAATACGCCTAGCTCACTTTTGTTTTATTAGGCAGTCAAAAGCTGTTGGGTTTCACGCAGTGAATTGGCTTTTTTATATAGGCCAGATGAAAGCGAAAAAGAAGCCCGCTTTTCACAGTGGAAGCTTATTACTAACACCTTTACAAATGTTGGCACTGAAACCGCTAGAGGTGAAAGACCTTATTAAGACCTTAGCTGGTAACGCCTAGGTAACGCCCTCTTGTTTAAACTCTCCTTAGTCAAGTTGCGACGTTTCTGCGACGCTTGAACGTCATACTAAGCGTATAAAGAATTAGGAGAAGATGTTATGAGTTGGATGTTCTTAATTACAGCTACTTTGTTAGATGTGTTTGCAACTATCTACATGAAGCAGTCCAATGGCTTTAGTAGGTTGCTACCTACTTTTATGGCAGTAACGTTGTTTGGTTTAAGTATTTTTTCTTTGGCTTTGGCTTTAAAAGAGATTGATATTGTGCCTGTTTATGTGGTTTGGATGGGTTTAGGTACGGCACTCATTACCGTGATTGGGGTTATGTTTTTTAGTGAAGTTATGAATCCACTTAAGTTTATTTCGGTTGCCATGGTTGTGCTTGGGGTTATTGGTATTACCATTGCAAGTCGCAGCGCAGCTTACTGATACCAAGTCCGATAATACGCTTAATAAACTCTAAAGAGATTTATACGCTCCCATCGGACTT
>CAZWJZ010000391.1:0-4354 GCA_964634665.1 uncultured bacterium
ATTCAACTAGTTTATCCTATTTACAAATCCTAGAGGGGAAGTAGTTACAAAAAAGGTACATATTTTTTCATTTCTATGACTCCTAAAGAGTTAAAAATCAGAAAGATAGGATGATTAGAAATAGTCTAAATCAATTCTAAATTTCTGTAAGAGGTCTATTGAATTTGTCCAACTTTTCGTCAATAAATAAAAAGGGCTATTTCCATTTTTTGGGTAATTGCCACCAGTCAGGTTCAAAAATAACAAATACGGTTACAACTTCTAAACGACCTGCGTACATTATGAAAGTGAGCAGTAGTTTGCTTACTGCAGGTAATTCTGAAAAGTTTGCCATGGGGCCAACAGCAGCTAAACCCGGGCCTACATTACCTAGGCAAGCTATGGCTGCTGTAAAAGCAGTTATAAAGTCTGCACCGAAGGCTATTAAAAGCATGGTGCTTACTGCAAATAAGCCAATGTATATGGTTATAAAGCTAGCAACAGAACGAAAGATTTCTTCGGGTACAACACGATTACCAAGTCTGGCAGGAAAAATACCTCTAGGGTGGAGAGTTCGTCTTAGTTCACGACGTGTGTTTTGAATTATCATGAGCCAACGAACTACTTTTATGCCGCCCCCTGCGCTACCTGCGCTGCCACCTATGAACATGAGTACTACTAGTAACATTTGGGATGTGGGTGACCATTTTATAAAGTCAGCAGAGGCGTAGCCTGTGGTGGTGAGTATGCTTAAAGATTGAAAGAAGCCATGTCTGAGGGCTTCTGGTAGGGAGTATTGATTTAGGGTAGATAGGGTTAAAAGCAGTGCTGCTGTTACGGCTATGCCTATGTAAACTCTAAACTCAATGTCTTTTAGTAGGGTTTTAGGGCGACCTGAGAAGGCTTTGTAAAGCAGTGCGAAGTTAGCACCTGCGAGGGTCATAAAGATGATGCTTACCCAGCTTAGCGGGGCTGAGAAACCTTCGAAACTGCTTCCTTCAGGGCTAAAGCCGCCAGCAGCTAGCGTGGTTAAGGCGTGATTGAGTGCGTTGTAGGGTGTCATGCCGAACAACCAGTACAAAAGAAAGCAAGCTAGTGTTAAACCAATGTAAACATAAAGTACAGCGCTGGCTGTGTGGCGCAAACGAGGTGTGAGTTTTTCTTCTGTTGGGCCTGGTGCTTCTGCAAAGAATAGCTGTCTACCTGCAATGGCTAGTTGGGGGAGTACGGCAATAAACAAAACAATAATGCCAACACCGCCAAACCACTGGGTTAAAGAGCGCCATAAAAAAAGGCTTTTGGTAATAACAGAAAAATCTGCTATAGCAGTTGCACCTGTCGTAGTAAAACCACTCATTGATTCAAAAAGGGCGTTTACGGGACTTTGATACCCCGATAATATATAAGGAAAAGCACCAACAATTGGCACGATAAGCCAAAGTAAAAGAACTCCAATAAGCGCTTCTCTTCTAGACGGGTTGGTATTTCTTTTACCTAGTTTGCTTAATATAAAGCCTGTACCCGCTGCAATGAGAGCGGCACTTAAAAAACCAACTATGCTTTCGTGTAAAACAAAAGCATAAAGGCTAAATAGAAGCATAACTAAAGAAAGCCCTATGAGACTTACAGCAAGTACATAGGGTACAAATCGTCCTCGCATGGCGTAAGCTTACGCTGATTTGTTGTTTTGCGCACAATGACAAACGTCACTTGGCAGCCTAAGGTATTGCTTAAAAGCCCAATTTTAGTGCTTAAGTATGATAAAACCATAGCTATGCTTTACGATTACGCAGTCATAGGAAAAGGATTATTTGGTAGTGCTGCAGCCAAATACCTAAGTCAACACGGTAGCACTATTGTTATAGGTCCAAATGAGCCTGAAGCTATAGAAACACACAGAGGTATTTTTGCTAGTCATTACGACCAAGGTCGCCTAACTAGAGAAATAGCTGGCGATGAAACATGGGCAGAATTAGCCAAACGCTCCATAAGCATATACAAAGATTTAGAAAAACAATCAGGCATAAACTTCTACAATCCTGTCGGCTGTACCTACATTGGTAAACAAGAAGATTTAACACCTTATAAAGATGTAGCAAAAGCTCGAGCTGTTCCTCATGATTTTTTTGAGCTTGCTGCTGGTTTGCAAGCTAAGTTTCCTTTTTTCTCTTCGTTTGAGGGTTTCTCGGCTATTTCTGAGCCTGCGCCTGCTGGTTATATTAATCCGCGTGAGCTGATTGCTGCGCAGCTTGAGGTGGCTAAGCAACAGGGTGCTGAGATTGTTAATGAAACGGTTTTAGAGTTAGCAGTGCAGAGTGCTAAGGTTCGTATTAGTACAGGTAATGAGAATATGTTTAGTGCTAAGCGGGTGCTTTTAGCCACGGGTGCTTATATGAACGCGTTTAGTGTTTTAGAGGAGCAGGTTGAACTGCGGGTTAAAACGGAAACGGTTTTGTATGCAGAAGTTTCTGAAGATGAAGTAAAACGCTTAGCGGGCATGCCGAGTACTATTTTTGGCACCAAAATAAAGTATTTGGATGATTTTTATTTATTACCCCCCATTAAGTATCCTGATGCTAAGTACTATGTGAAGCTTGGTTCTAATACGGCTGCTGATACGACGCTTATGACCAGTCGAGATATGGCTGACTGGATGCGTAAAGGCAAAAGTGACTTGTTTAAAGATAATTATATTGAAGTTCTTAGTTACATGCTGCCTGACTTAAAAGTTGAAAGCTATAAAACAGGGCGTTGTTTAGTCACCTATACAAGTCATGGTAAACCTTACATAGACGCTATAGTGCCAACAAAACTTTATATTGCAACAGGTGGTAATGGTTCGGGTGCAAAGAGTAGTGACGCTATAGGGCATTTGGCTGCAAAACTTGTGCAGAAAAATAAGTGGGATGATGCACTTGATAAAGATGTGTTTGCTGTTAGTTTAAGAAAATAGGAAATTAGATTTTTTATTGTAGATTTTGACTAACTTATTCAGGTTTAGCTTGCATGAAACTAAGACCTAAAGCAGTTCTTTCAGGAAAACCTTTCCAGTAACTATGCTCTTCAGTCGGATTACCCTCTTCATCTAATGACCAAACACCATCTTTAGCATTCTCGACCAAATCAAGATACTCGTTCATGCTTTCGTTTTGCTTTAAATACTTATCAAAGAAAGCAGTAGCAAAATGCTGAGCAATATTATTCATACGAGTAGTATCCCAAACAGCGTCAGCATAATGCTCAAACGGAGTGAAAGGTAGCACTTCACTAGGCTGCCAAGTCTCAACCGGTGCAGGCATACCCGCACCAGAATTATGATTAGCATTTTCAAGGGTTAATAAGTAACGCTCCGCATTAACACTCAAATCGTAAATTGCTTTTGTGCCATTCTCATAGCCAGAAACATCATCTGCACTACCAGCAACAAACATAATAGGTGTCTCTATACCTTTAAGACCCTCAGCATCCCAAAAGCCTGTATTCATGCCCCAAGGTGCAAATGCCATAACAGCTTTAATACGATCATCTTGAGAATTTTCAAATGTTTCATTACCAGCCTGACGAACCGCTAAAGCACCACTAGGTGTACCCCAAGGGTAAGCAACACTCGCAGCGGTATAACCGCCACCCACAACATTTACAACCCCATAGCCACCCATGGAGTAACCAATAATGCCTGTACGCTCAACATCAATCATGCCAGCCATATCACTATCGCCCGTAGCTGCACCAAGATTAGCCATTTGCTCTAAAACAAAAAGCTGATCTAAAGAACGATTTAGCAAAGTACTACCAAAGGCTGCCTGATCACTATAAGTACTATCTGTATGATCAATAGAAACGGTAACAAAGCCCTTAGTTGCCAGATTTTCACCCAAGTGGCTCATAAGAAAGCGATTACCAGGGTAACCATGCGAGATAATAATTAAAGGATAAGGGCCATCTGTTAAGTTAGGCGCAGCATCTCTCACTGCTAAACCTTTAATTGTGACTTCAAGTGTTGGGTCACGAGCAATAACGCTATACTCACCACCAGGCTCTTGACCTGCTTCTAAAGTAGCTGGGTACCAAATCTCAACCGTCAACGGGCGATCATAGCTTGGAATACTGCCATCAGCAGCAACATTAAGCACATCAAGCTGATCAGGATGAATAAGATCCATGGTTCTTACCCCTATGTTGTAGTCACCATGCTGACTAAGCTCAGGTGCATCTGGCCGAATAACATCAATACGATTTTCATAAACTTGGGCATTCACAAGACCTAATACTAAGGTTATAACAAAGAAAATACATCCACGGTTCATACGTTTCTCCTTAAAGAACTTCTTTCTGCATGGTAACAAGATGCTTGTCAGACCTTTGTAAGCTTAAA
>CAZWJZ010000392.1:0-4335 GCA_964634665.1 uncultured bacterium
CTATCTTGCATTCATAAGCTCGTTTTGCTGTTTCTAAATGGGGGCGCACATGGTTTTCGAATGCTTCTTCTGTTAAACTTACTGGGATCGTACTCATTAGAAGTCCTCTTTTCAACTTCTATGTTGCACGATCTTTTTTCTCTTTGCATAAGTCTCAACGACTTCACTTAATGTCTTTGTTAAAAGTATAAGAGATCTAGCTATTTTAGAAGGGGAACTTCTGTATTTACATAAAATCCCATTTTAGTTGCATTCAAAAACTCTCTTTACCTTCATGGAAGACAATCACCTTTGATCGCGTTATCTTTAGCGTCAATTGGTCTTATCGGATGTACCAATCTACGCTGAAGATCAGACAATCAAATGAAATCAAAATTAGGCTATGTTTTGGAAGAGCAGACCTCTAAGTCACTGAAATCTACAAATATAAGCACAGTTAGACCTTTCACTGAAACAATGCAAATGTACCTATCGCTGTAGCCAATGCAGCACCGATGGCCAGAAAATTCAGCATGCTCCTTCTGTCCTGCCGCGAAGCTCCACCTGCGTAATCAAACCGTTCATAGATAACCTTATTCATCGGTAAGCCAAGATCTAAAAGGGCATCAGATACAGCAGTAACCATGGGACCTGGTCCACAGATTAGAGCAAGGGTTTGGCGTGGATTAAGTCCAGTTAGAAGGTCACTAAGATTGTTGTGAGTCAAACGCCCAACTAGTCCTTTCCAATCATTAGCATCTTCTTCACTAATCAACATGACCTGAAGGTCAAGCACTTTCCTTGCGGCCTCAATCTCTGGTAGGCAAGCGAAATTGCTAGGGCTACCTGCCGAATAGACTAGCCGAACTGGTCGAAGATCCCGTTGTGCTACCAGATCGCGTAACAGTCCCATGATAGGTGCTATGCCAACCCCGCCTGCCAGAAGCAAAATCCCATCCCCTTGGTGATCGTTAAGAGTAAATTCACCGTAGGGACCATCAATGCCGATTGCTGTGCCAGGAACAAGTTTGCCAATCTGATTAGTGAAATCACCTGCTTCTTTGATGATCAGACTCAGTCCAGGCCGTTTTGGACTATCGGCAATGGAAAAAGGGTGATCAAACAGCGGAAAGCGTTGCTGGCCTTTGGTCATCCAAACAAACTGCCCAGCGACATATTGAAATACCTGATCATCTTTGCTGGGTTGAATGTCAAGTTCCCACATACGATCGGCAAGTTTGGTCACAGACGCCAGTTGCCATGGTTGTCGGTGAAGCATAAACCAACGCCAGACATAAAGTACCAACATCACTATAGCAACTAGCAAACCAATACCCCACCACAACCTGTGAACCGCCCCCATAGCACTGAACCGACCGGTGGTAACTGCATGATGCAATCCGCCACCTACAGCCAAAAGACCTAGAACAAGATGCAATGCACGCCAGAACTCATACCGCCAAGGCAAACGGTCTTTAAGAATCGAACTAGTAACAAGAACCAGCAAGGCAACAAAAGCCACAACTCCAGAGCGGTAATGAGGCAAGCTTAGATAAGCAGTCAGCCGTTCTAGACCAAGCGTACGGTCATCAGACCACGTCGGAAACACATAGGCCAGAGGGTGTAGGATTAGAATGATCAGCACCCAGCGAGCCGCGATCTTGTGAAACGCCATGATCTTGTCAATGCCAAGCCGGCCAGACACAGATTTGAACCGTCCGGAAGTCACGAATTGGATGGCCATTGCCACTAAGGCAACCATCCCCATTGCTGCGGCAACACGTTCCCACAAATCGGGTCGGGCTACATTTTGGCCTAAAGCTAATAAAAGCGGCAATAAGCATAGCCCCAAATACAGGACTGCTAACGCTTTTGCCGATAAGCGTTTCGGGTGATTCGTTTTTGCACCGTGACCGGAAGCCGTTTGGTCTGTCGTGACTGAATCGTGCATGATTTAAGTATGCTATCATACATATTGTTGAAGGAAGGTAGATCACACATGCATCTCTTTAGATTTTCGCGCATAGTTGTTTTGATCGTTGCTTTTGTTATTTTTGCTTTACCCATAATGTCGCAAGACAAATCAGAGCTAAGCCGTCTGAGCGAGGATTGGCTTGCTTCACCCCATGGTGACTACAACTCGCTCTCATTTAGCTATTGGAATGAGGACGGTGAAGTTCCCGTCGCTTGCGCTGCCTGCCATTCACAAACCGGCTTCATTGACTATCTGGGTGCGGATGGTAGCGCGCCAGGTGTGGTTGACCACGCCGCGGCCATAAATGCTCCGATTGGCTGTGTGTCCTGCCATACCACTGCAGCCCATACACTGAACAGTGTGTCTTTCCCGTCTGGGATTGTTGTGGATGGGCTAGGAGCATCTGCCGTCTGCACGGCCTGCCATCAGGGCCGACAATCGGGTGACAATGTCACTGCTGCTACACAGGGAATTGAAGAAGATACGGTTTCCCCAGATCTGGCATTCTTGAACGTGCATTATGGCGTGGCAGCGGCGGTAATGCACGGCGCCGAAGTGCGTGGCGGCTTTCACTATTCTGACAAGGCCTATGCTGACCGGTTCACACATGTACCAAGCGCAAACACCTGCGTGGCCTGTCACGATGCCCATACTACAAGAGTAGAAACTGAAAGTTGCATGAGTTGTCATCTTGGGGTTGAGGCTATTCGCGACATTCGCACACGACACCAAGATTTTGACGGTGATGGCGATAATGCAAGTGGCATCCATGCCGAGATCAAGGGCCTTCATACGCAACTTTACACCGCGATTCTGGAATATAGTGCAGAGATTAGCGAAGTTCCAATCGGATACGCTTATGGTACATTCCCGTATTTTTTCAACGATACCAACAGTGATGGACAAATCAGCACGGACGAAGCGGTCTTTCCCAACAGGTATCAAAACTGGACACCAAGGTTACTCAAGGCTAGCTATAATTACCAGATTGTTCAAAAAGACCCCGGCGGTTATGTCCACAATCCAACGTATTTTCTACAACTACTCTACGACAGCCTAGAAAGTCTCTCCCAAAAAGTGAACGTAGACATGTCGACGCTTCGTCGACCCTGAACCGTGGTGATCCAACGATAAACTTAAATTGAATATGGCAAGCTTATAGCTCTTAGGGGCGTGTCCCAACAGGAACAGTTTTAGAATAGAGAAATGAGCAAAGACTAGAAAGACGTGGTATTAGCAGAAGTGAAGGAAGAACTAGAAGCCTTGGAAGCTAACGGAGAAGTACCAAAAGATGTAGGAGAATTAGAAGCTTTGACGATTATGATGAGTCAAAAGGTAGGTAAAAGGACTTGGGAAGAATGGATGAAAGCACGCGCTAAGAAGGCGCATGTTTCCCCCTGAGTGCCTGTACTGCGAGAAAGTAATGACAAAAGCAGGCTTGCGCTATAAGAATGTTGCTAGCGTTTGGGGAAAAGTGAGCATGCCCAAACAGGGCTATCATTGCCGAGCTTGTTTTTATTATCAAAGGCAGTTTAGTGAGCAGGGCATGGATGAAAGCGGCGTCTTAGCTGAAGCCTTGAAGCGTGCGGTGAAGCTGGTAACAAAAGTAGATTTTAGGGAAACGAGTGAATTGCTAACTGATTTGGGTCTGGCACTTACGAAGAGTCGCTTGGAACGTTTACATGCGGCTTATGGGAAAGAAGCCTGGGTTCAAGCTAAAGCAGAATGTGAGGACTTGTCACCCCAGCCTTTAAGCAGGCAAGCTCGGGCTGAACAATGTCGAACCGAGCAACCCTCCGCCAGACGGTTTGTGATCGAGGCAGATGCTTGCTTTGTGCTGGAAAGAGATAAGGCAGATACGGGCGGTTTAGAGGGGCGGGAAGTTAAAAGCTTAATCATTTATCCGCTTACGCAGCCTTCTAAACGTGCCAGTCTCAGTAGTTCAGTCGCCATTGGCGAGTTCCGTGTGCTAGCACAGGGCTTTCTTAGGCAAGCAGGTATTAAGCAAGAGGATGTCTGTTTAGGCTTGGGCGATGGCGCTTCATGGGTCAGAGACCTAGTGACCGAGCGGGGCTGTAAGTACGGTTTGCTGGACGTATTTCATGCGCTTAGTTATCTAGACAAGGTTCTTATAGCGTTAGGTTATTCGGAGCAAGAAAGACTTGCTGAACGCAAGGCTTGGCTTAGAGGCGAAGTCGACGGCGCGTTATGGCTACAGACCACCCAAGCTCACTACAACCTTACCGATACGGTGTCGCAAAGCTGGGACGATAAAACCTTAGAAGCTTGGGCTTACTTACACAACCATGCTCAGCAAGGGGCACTAACTAGTAGTCAACCAAACATCTATTGACGGATAAGTTAAAAGCAGGCATAGTGAG
>CAZWJZ010000393.1:0-4316 GCA_964634665.1 uncultured bacterium
GGCACCGTTTAAACTAAAGGAATTAGGTTGACCAACCCATCTTGAGTGATTATCTTGAAGGTCATTAACCATGCGCCTTAATACAGCATCAAATTCTTCACGTGATTCTGTACTTAGCGCGTCATCTCGAAAAGCATCTCCCCAAGCTTGCCAGTCGCGGTAATCTTCATCCCAATAGTTTTCTTCAAAGGTGGCAACTAAGGCATTAAAAATGCGACTGCGTCCCTGAGGTGTATCCCATAATTCTTGTTGTGACCATGATAAAGGTAGGGCTAGCGCAAGTATGAGTAAGCATAAGCGAATGAACATAATTAATCTTAGAGAACTTAAGGTGAGAAAGTGGTAATAAATAAGACGATTAGCACCACATAAACTTCACACGGTTCATAGCGGTGACTTGAAACTAATAATCTTGCATTTCCAATAATTATTGCACCATTCACTTCTCGCCCTCTTTTTTAATCCCCTCAAAGCTTCTCCCGATGGTCGGAACAGTCCCAAAGGGACAGCTCCCGTATTAAGGGAGCCAAAGTCAAAAGCTGTTTTGGTGCAACCTTTTCTGGAACTGCAAATCAATGAGGAAAATCTACGCTTGCTCTTTGCTCTTTACTACCAGTATTACTTTGCTAGCAAAAAAACAAAAGCTTTAAGACCTTAATCTTAAAGCTTTTGTAAAGGAGGGAGTAGAGTTTAGTTACTAGCCTGAATAACGCCAGTTTCAACAAAAGAAGCTATGTACTGGGCGTAACCTTCAGCTTCTAAATCTTCAACAGGAATAAACCTTAGGGCTGCTGAATTCATGCAGTAACGCAAGCCTGTAGGTGCAGGACCATCATTAAAAACATGACCAAGATGCGAATCTGCATGTAAAGAACGAATTTCAGTACGCTTAACAAACAATTTGCGATCTTCCTTTTCAACAATATTGCTAGCTTCTAAAGGTTGCCAAAATGAAGGCCAACCCGTACCACTTTTGTATTTATGCAAGCTTGAAAAAAGCGGCTCACCTGAAACAATATCTACATAGATGCCTGCTTCGGTGTTATCCCAGTAAGTGTTATCAAAGGGACGCTCAGTAGCATCATGCTGAGTAACTTTGTACTGAAGCTCGGTGAGGCTTGCTTTGAGTTCAGTGTCGCTAGGTTTAACCCACGTATCTGCGTTAAAGCCTTGAGCAAAACTTAAACCTAAGATTAAAGCGCTTAAAATAAGAAAATATTTCATGTTCATTCCTTTCAAGAATAGGTCAGTGAATCTGCCTTACCCTTAAGATAATGCCAGAAAAGGTTCACAAAAGATAAACAAAGCTACAAAGAGAACCAACATAAAGCAAACTGAGAGGCTAAAACAGTCAATTCATTCGGTTTTTGCCTCTTAGTTTTTACAATCTAAGTACTCTTTAGTCTGCTACCATGCCTTATGGAAAATGTTTTTATTCTTTCACCTTATTACATTGATAAGCCTGTTGACGCATTAAAACGATTTGCTCAACCTGATTGGCAACTGAACAGTGTTGACTTAACAGGCGACGATGCTCAAGCAAAAGCAAGCTGTGCCCATAAAGGCTTAGCAGACAAAGTTGAAGCTGCCTTAAAAGCAGGTAAACGACCTGTAAGCATAGCAGGAGATTGCTGCGCCACCATCCCAGTTATGGCCGGCTTACAACGTACAGGCCTAAGCCCAAGCTTCTTATGGTTAGATTCACACGGTGACTTTAATACATGGGAAACAAGCCCAAGTGGTTTTTTAGGTGGCATGCCCCTCGCCATGATTGCAGGGCTAGGCGAACTCCGGATGAATGACGCGGTAGGTCTAAAACCCATAGCCCAAGAAAAGATTATTCTGGCAGACGGTCGAGATTTAGATAAAGGAGAGCGCATCTTAGTAGAAAACTCGAGTATTACGCATATAGAGCGTTTTGAAGATATTAAGAAGCATACTTTTGACGGACCTGTGTATCTGCATTTTGATGTAGATGTACTGCATTTAGAAGATATACCTGCTGTGAATTACCCTGCTAAAGGTGGCCCAAGAGCAGCAGAAGTAGCAGATCTGTTTAAATTCTTAAAAGAAAATGTTGAAATCATTGCCTTATCTAGCACTATAGGCGTCTGGAGTGAAGAGGGAGACATAGCACAAAAATGCGATAAGGTCGCTTGGGACTTACTCGAGCTTCTTTTCTAAGTACAGGCTTTATGATTCGCTTGCAAAATACTGCGTAGTTTTATCTCTACTTAGTTCACTCGAGTGAGTTTGCATCTCATAAATCCAGCAAAAAATACTGAATGCTGACTAGCTGACACGCTGACACGCTGACACGCTGCTATGCTTTAGCGCGTGTTAGCAAAGCGAATTATTCCTTGTTTAGATGTTCATAATGGTCGAACCACGCGCGGTCAGCAGTTTGGTAAGGTCGAAAAAGGTGAACTGCATGATGTTGGTGACCCTGTCGAATTAGCCATTCGCTATAACAATCAGGGTGCTGATGAAATGGTTTTTTATGATATTACCGCAACCGCAGAAGGTCGTAGCAGCATGCTGGATGTCATTAGTAAAGTGGCAGAGCAGTGCTTTATGCCCTTAACCGTAGGTGGAGGCGTTAATAGTTTAGATGACTTTCGAACCCTGTTTTTAGCAGGTGCAGACAAAGTATCTATTAATTCAGGCGCAGTTAAAAACCCAATTGTTGTTCGAGAAGCAAGCGATCACTACGGAGCCCAAGCGGTTGTTCTTTCAATAGATGCCAAACGCAAACAAGACGCCAATGGCTGGGAAGTCTACATAGCAGGAGGACGAAAAAACACAGGTCTTGACTTACTCGAGTGGGCCGTTAAAGGTCAAAGCTTAGGTGCAGGTGAAATTGTTCTAAATAGCATGGATGGCGATGGTATGAACACAGGCTATGAACTAGAAGCCACCAAAGCTGTAGCTGCTGCTGTAGATATTCCTGTTATTGCCTCAGGTGGCGCAGGTAACGCGCAGCACATGTGTGACGTATTAAAGCTTGCAAATGCCGATGCAGCTTTAGCTGCAGGTATTTTTCATAGGGGAGAATACACAGTAGGACAGGTAAAAGATTACTTAGCTAAACAAGGTGTTCACGTTCGCATTGTTTAGGCTAAATAGTAACGATGAACGCAAAGTCAGAAGCATCTATAAAGCAGAGTTACGTAAAGGTCAGCCAAGTAAACTGTGTTAAAACAAAAACGATTAACAGCTTACAGAAAGCCTTAATTTTAAGCCAAAACAAAAAGAAGAAAAGCTCGAGTATTTAGCTTCTTTTTAAATGTGAAAAAGCTGTTAAATGCGTTGACAGATACTAAGACTAGCTGTATACTCTTAAAGCTAGCTCGGAGGGTTGGCAGAGCGGTTGAATGCGGTAGTCTTGAAAACTATTGAGTCTGCAAGGGCTCCGGGGGTTCGAATCCCTCACCCTCCGCCAAACTAAGTTTCGGTAAGCTTATCTTTCAAGATACTCAACCGAATTGCTAATCAATCCCCTACGGAGGGGTGGCCGAGCGGCTGAAGGCGCTCCCCTGCTAAGGGAGTATAGGGGCCAAAACCTCTATCGAGGGTTCGAATCCCTCCTCCTCCGCCAAACTTAATACGCAAATACAAAAAGCGAATTAAGTAAAATAAAACCATGCACCCGTAGCTCAGCTGGATAGAGCGTCTGACTACGGATCAGAAGGCCAGGAGTTCGAATCTTCTCGGGTGCGCCAAGAAAAACCCCGTCACAGACGGGAAAAGAAAGACCCTAGTTTAGTGCTAGGGTCTTTTGCTTTGGTCTTGTAACCCCAATTGTAACCCCAAAAATAGCTTTTACCAAAAAGGCGTAACCAGAGGCCCTGTTCTTTCACAAATTAATAGCATCCCGAATACCTTCTTCAACCTCTTTGAGAACCGCATCAGAAAGTTCACCTATCATACCGATTAACTTTCCCCTGTCTAAAGTCATAATCTGATGACAAAGTGCAAGGCTGTCTTCTTTAAGATTGGCTTCCCCTTTGGCTATGAAAATAGCCGTTGGCCCTCTTAAACTTTGCTTAGAAGAAGTACTTAAGGGAATAACAATAATTGAACGCCAATTGGGAACCGAATTAAAGCCATCATTAGAAAGAATAATAACGGGTCTTCTACCTGTTTGCTCAGACCCTGAGCGAGGCTTTAACTCCGCCCAGTAAACATCGCCACGTTTCAAACGTTCTCCCAGATTTCTAACCCAGCTGCCTCAAGTTCAGCATCAAGATCATCCCTTGACCCACCAACTTCAAGAGCATAGTTCCTGATAGCCTCTTGTCTGAGTTCTCTTTCCC
>CAZWJZ010000394.1:0-4315 GCA_964634665.1 uncultured bacterium
ACAACTTCACCCTCTAAGTAAAAACGACCTAGTAGAAGTTGCGCTTCACCCACACCCTGATTAGCCGCTGCACTTAACCAACGCACCGCCTCATCGTTACTCTGCGATACACCATGACCAAAATAATGAAATAATCCTAAGTAATACTGAGCATTAGCCTGCCCCTGAGCTGCCGCTGCAGTTAACCACTTAGCTGACTCAGCGTAACTCTGCTCACCACTAAAGCCATTCATGAAAAGCCACGCTAACTCAAACTGAGCATCCGCATCACCTTCACTAGCAGCAAGCTCGAGCTGTTCAGAGCCCTGCATTAAACCTGTTTGTACCTCTTCAACAGATTCTATAGCTTGTCTTTGTTCTGGGCTTACCGTGTCACTGTTAGAACGAACTGTTGGAATAACGTAATTTGCACCCAGCACCACAACCATGCCTAAAACAAGAATAGCTAAAATGCTTAAAGGTAATTTAAAATTAGGTTTTGCTGAACCAAACTCAGCATTTTCTGCTGGCATCGTAGTAAGAGCATCTGGGACAGGGGTTAAGTGATGAATAGCTGACTCATCAAGACCCGACCTTAAGTCTTTATGCGGGGTTTCTTGAATAGCTTTATCAGGAATAGGAGTTTTTTTTGCTGCCTGATTTAAGCGCTCTTTAGCCCTCACGGCAACCGTTTTAACTTCAACGGCATTGTTTAGCTCTTTAACAGGACTTACGGGCGCAAAGAGTTTATCAACCTCAACAGATAAATCAACCTTCACTTCATCTGCCTTAGATTTTACAGTCTCTTGATTATTAAGAACTTGCTTTACTTCTCTTACTTCTTCAGTCTTTTCTTTAGCATTAATTAGCGGAGCTGTTTTTTTTTCCTCAGGAATTAAAAGCGCATCCTCAAGATTTTCAGATACTACCGCAACAGGAATATCCAACTGGCTCATTATGTTAGCTAACTTATCAGCTTTATCTTTAGAAATAGCTTTGGTCAAAGGGCCAGGTCTGCCCGAAAGCAACTTCGTCATTTTATTAATAGAAACATTAAGCTTATCAGCAAGCTGCAAAGCCACCATAGCGCAACGATCTTCTTCTACAGCTGAAGTTAAGAAAACAACATATTTTGGTTCCACAAATTAACCTCTAACACGCAGTAAAAATCTGGTGCGAACTAAACCAACACACAAGGCCCAACTCAAGCGTGTTCTGAAAGTCTATCATAGACTAAGCTAGCATGACCAACGTTAACTTTTGTAACATTTAAACCAAGCATGATTAAACGCGAAGACAAGCTTAAAGAACTCAAAGAAACACTCGAGCTTAACACCCTAAAGATAGTGGGACTGTTTGTTAATACTAATAGTAAACAGCATTGAACTCACAACGTTACCAGTCTTTTTATTTTTGGTAACGCTTTGGAAACGCATGCTTTTCTAAGCTTAATGCATGAAAAGATGCAGCACAAAATCATTAAGGGAGGTAAAGCATGTTTAATTTCAAACAAAGAAAAAACACCCAACAAGAAGAAACCTTGAAATGCTCTCACCAAAACCCAACAAAAACTAAAGTGGTATGGGTAGGTACGCATCCTAGAAGACCCTTAAGAACGCCCCTATATAAAGCAAAAGAAAAATAAGCAACTAAGCTTTAAGTAAGATGGCATTATGTTAAGTTAAATACTCTTGTTTATTGATGCCGATAGTCCTAGTTAAGCAAAACAGCATGACTAAAGCTAGCTTTAGTAAGATCTAAAACAAGCGACGTTAATAATTGGATTCAAACGCTTATTAACGACTTATCTTCTTAAAAACACTTTATATTTATTAGTCATAGACTCATACGCTATACTTTTAAGCATGTCTGCTGTTACTGAAACATTTAATTTAGATGCATGTTTAAAAAAAGCTCGAGTAGCGAGTCGTGGTTTAGCTAGAGCAAATCGTAATGGGGCGCTTCTAGCTATTGCAGATGCGCTTGTGGCGCACTCGAGTGAGATTGTTGCTGCAAATGCGCTTGATGTTGCGAGTGAGCGTGCTAAGGGTACAAAAGAGGCTTTGGTTGATCGTTTGACCTTAACGCCTGAGCGTCTTTTAGCAATGGCTGAGGCGCTGCGTTTGCTAGTTAAGTTGCCTGATCCTTTGCATCGTGTGTTGGATGGTTGGCAGCTTGATAATGGTTTGCAGGTTCGCAAACTTTCAGTGCCGTTTGGAGTTATTGGCATGATTTATGAGTCTCGGCCAAATGTAACGGTTGATGCTGCTACGCTGGCGCTTAAGGCGGGTAGTAGCGCGGTGCTTCGTGGCTCTTCTAATGCGCTGAATAGTAATCGTGTTTTGGTGCGGGTTATGCGTGGGGCACTTAAGTCTGTTGGGGTTGCTGAGGATGCTATTCAGCTTATTGATTCTGCTGATCGTGATTTGGTGACGGCTTTACTAACGGCTAGGGGTAAGGTTGATTTGGTGATTCCGCGGGGTGGGCATAGTCTTATTCAGCATGTGGTGAATACTGCGAAGGTTCCTACGATTGAGACAGGGGTTGGTAATTGTCATGTTTTTGTGGATGCTAGTGCTGATCTTAGCAATTCGGTTGATGTGATTGTGAATGCGAAGCTGCAACGTCCTGGTGTTTGTAATTCGGCTGAGACTTTGTTGGTGCATGAGGCAGTTGCGGATGCGTTTATTCCGCAGGCGTTAAGGGTTTTGGCTGAGCAGGGGGTTGAGTTGTTTGCTTGTGAGCGTAGTCGAGCTTTGTTTCCGCAGGCAAATGCTGCTACTGAGCTTGATTGGGAAACTGAGTATCTTGATTATAAACTAGCGGTAAAAGTTGTAGCTTCTGTGGATGAGGCTATTGAGCATATTAATACGTTTGGAACAATGCATTCAGAGAGTATTTTGACAAATGATGTGCGTAATGCGCGTAAGTTTCAAGAGGAAGTTGATGCGGCTGCTGTGTTTGTGAATGCTTCTACGCGTTTTACGGATGGTTTTGTGTTTGGTTTTGGTGCTGAGATTGGTATTTCAACGCAAAAATTGCATGCGCGTGGACCTATGGGGTTAGCTGAAATTGTTACTTATAAGTATTTGGTTGATGGTGAAGGGCAAATAAGACAGTAGTTTTATGTCTGTTCGTTTTGCAAACTTAAAACCTGATTACTTTGAGGCTTTGGCTGAGCTTCAGTATGCTTGTTTTCCGCATGTTGCTGAAGAAGAGTACTACCGTATTGAGCATTTTGAGAGTCATTACAAGGTTTTTCCTGAAGGTAGTTTTGTTGCTTTAGATGAAGCTAAGGTTATTGGTTTTGCTTCAGGTCTGTTTGTAACACTCGAGCTTTTCAAACCGCATAGTCTTAATAGTATTTGTGCTAATGGTTTTTATACGAATCATGATGCTTTGGGTCTTTATTATTATGCGGTTGATTTGGGTGTTCATCCTGATTATCGTAAGCAGGGTTTGGCTAGGCATTTTTATGATTTACGCAAGGATTTGGTTTGTAGGTTTAATAAGAGGGGTATTGTAGCGGGTTCTGTACCTATTAATTATGAGGCACATCGGGCTTCTTTAACAAAAGAGGCGTACATAAAAAAGTTGCATCTTGTGAGCTTTATGATGCAACTTTGGGTTTTCAGCTTAATAATGAGTTTAAAGTTTTGGGCTTAAACCCTAATTATGTGCCTAATTCGTTTGATGATTCGGCTGTAACTATATTTTGGGCTAACCCTAATTTCAAGCTTTAAGCTTCGTTTACCTCAACGTACCAAGAGTCACCTTTTACAATTATTTTGCGGTCAAAGGCTTCGTACTGACCAAAGTCTACAACTGCGTTTACGAAGTGTTCAGCAACATGCTTGCTAGAAAAAGGACCAACCATGCAGTCACATTCGCCTTGCCAAAGGTTAGGCACAATGGTGTTATTAAAAACTTGGTATGGCTGATAGTCTGAGTTACTGTTTCTTAAATAATCCATGAGAATCACCTTTCTAGTGAATGCTTAAAGACCTTAGATTCATTTAGTGAATACGTTGTTAGAGAAAAAGACTAGTTACTACGAATGATGAGCGGCTTAACTTTATTATTTAGCGTGGTGACCTCACCACAACTTCTGATGATTGAAGTGTAGCAAGAAGAAAAATGATAAGTATGATGATAAATGTCCCAGTTATTTTTTCTTTTTGGCAAAAACGCATAATCAATATACTTAAAGTGTATCTTTAATGCTTTTTTGACCAACTAATAACTGCTTTCTGGCTAAATAAGTGGCTTATTGTGCAATAAAAAAACTGACGAAGTAAAATACTCCGTCATCAGAAAACAAATGAAACTAAAACTT
>CAZWJZ010000395.1:0-4282 GCA_964634665.1 uncultured bacterium
GATTTCTCTTCTAACCATTCCTTAGTCTACCTGTTCGAGATATACCACTACCAAAGAGGATGGTTGGCTTGAGCCCTATGCTATTGAAGATTTACAAATACATGCTCCTGAAGTCTGGCAACAAATCTTAGAGGTCAGAAGAAAAACCATGACGCAGACCCTTATTCAGTAACTTGAAGAAGGCAAGCACGAAGGCATTTTAAAAAAAAGAACTCGAGTCTGAACTCGTTGTGGAAATGATCTTAGCCTCTCTCGAAGCCCTAAGCAAACCTAGGCTCCTTACAACCCAAGCCAAAAGTGCCTCACAGATGGGCTCCCTTGTTATCAATACTATGATTGACAGCTGTCGAAAGGATTAGCATGATGTGGTTTTCGCTCAGTACAATTTGAAGTCGCAAACCCTATTGCTAGAAAAGAAGGTGTTGAAGGAGTATGGGATAGTCTAAGGGACGTGAGCCCTAAGATTACGGAGTGTAGTAGTCGTGGGCGTAACGCCCCACCAGGGCGAACGGGAGAGTCGTTCACAGGGCGAAGCACAATAGGTGATTGACTGCTAAGCGGTGAAGGCTGCGAGATGCAGGAATCCTGAAACCTAGTGGCTGTTAATAACTGGAAAGCTGGTTGAGATCAAAAGACTCACGATCAGTTTGGGGAGGGGCGGTTGCAATTGGGCTTTTTAAGTACCTCGGTGGCTGTCTAGTCTACGACATGCGAGGTTAAGCATTAGGTCTACAAGGGCGGCGAAAAAAACAAATACAGGTAAAAAGTTTAAACCTCACAAACGTAGGCGGATCACCAATACACCCAAGCTACTTCAATACCAGCAATAATGTGTAGTGTCATCAGGAGGGTTAGTATGCACCCGGTAGGTTATCACTCCCTGCGAGGAGTAACGGCAGCATGACGCCTAGTATTAAAGTGACTACCCACAGTGCGGGAGCGGCAGTAACTTGCTTAGCAGCCAAGCTAGTCTGCGTATCTGGCTGGTTTTGTAGACGCAAACCAGTATCATATCGCCAGGTCAGATAATGAAATTGCAACCCTAGACTAGCACCATAAATCAGATGACCTATTAAGAATGGGTACATCCTGACGGCAAAATCTCCAGACCAATTAACTGGAAGTCCTACCAAAATTGGATAGAGCGTGAGTGAACCAATAAACCACCAAAGCAGACCATAGACGGAACCCCAGGCTAAGCCAGAACCAAAACTGTATGCCTCACGCTGAAAAAACAATCCGTAGCTACTACCGATGATGATACTTATTATCATGTGGACAACAAAACCAGCAAACTCTGAGGTGGCACCGGTTAACCCCGCAATAGAAGGTAATGCACCAATGTTGGCTAAGACAATAGTGTAGAGTAAGCCGCCTAAGATTCCACCAGCTTGCCCCATCCAAACATTGCGAAAGCCACGTGTACCAATCCCCTCTTTAGCACGGTTCAGCGGGTCAGAGTCAACAAAAAGAATCTGCCATAGCTTGTTAACTAAGGCGTAACACAATCCCATAATGGCTCCATAAAGAAGGTGCGCTACAATAGAGGAAAACGTAGTTTGAACGCTAACAAGTGACCAATTTGGAGCTGAAGCGTTTATCAAGGGTACTAAAGTCAGGGGACCAATAATCCACCATAGTAAGCCATAATTCATACCCCAGACCAAGCTTGGGCCCGCCCCGAGTGCATCTCTAGAAAAGAGTAATCCAAAGCTCACCCCAATGACGATACCAATAACATAATGCAATAACTGCCCGACAACTATTGACTCTGAACGGATTAAGCCAGCAACGAGCGGATAAAATCGTGCCGTTTCAATTCCCCAGATAAATATCCAGCTACCTAATAGCCCGCCAAGTCCGCCAACAAGGGTGGCTCGTATGCGTGGTGGCACAATCGCTTGTCCTACGGGTATTTGAGGCGTAGGGTTAACCGAAGAAGCGTTACCCAAAGGAACTAGCTTTGGCAACCTTGTTATTAGAAAATAGTAAGTCAAGCCCATTACAGCACCATAGCCTGCCACCTGACCTAGTAATTGTGGAACCGTCTCTTGAACCGCAGTAATCGTCCAATCGAGGCCCTGACCTAATACGAGGGGGGTTAATAGCAATGAACTTACTAGCCACAAAAACAAACCATAAGCCTGACCCCAAATCAAACCAGCACCTGCCGTGTCTATTTTTGCAGCTACAACAAAACCAAATACTCCCCCTAACACGATGTTAAGAATAAGACTTCCCCAAAACCCGAAAGGTGATGGTACGAGCGCTGCAAAAGTAATACCCCCCACTAGACCTGCCAACAGACCCAGCAGTATTTGTTGCACAAATGCTTTTTGCCGAGGCATGATCAATCTTCCTTCTGAGCTATCATAGTTGTGCGCTCTTGTAAGCGTTGGGCGACATCAGGCCGACTGTAATTAATTGTTTGCACAATATCTGCAGGGAAGAAAATATCCAGAAACCAATCTAAAAAGACTCTTATTTGTCTTTCTCGTGTGGGTAGCTTCGAGAGATAAATTGCACGCCACATTAACCAAGCTAAAAAGCCTGAAAAGCGAATGCCAAAGATTTCTGCAACGGCCAATTGATGACCTAACGCGGCCAAACTCCCAAGCATTTTAAAGTTGAAGGTTTTGAGACTTTTACCCTTTATTGTCGCGGCAATATTATGTCCGATCACCTTTCCTTCTCGAAGCGCATGTTGCGCGGTGGGCGGGGCAAAACCACCTGTGCTGAGATCAGGAATTTGAGCACAGTCACCAGCCGCCCATATCCCTTGTAATCCTGGTATAGCTAATTCGGTATTCACTTCTATTCGACCGTTGATCAAAGGAAGACCCAGCATTTCTAGCATTGGGCTGGCTTTATTACCTGCAGTCCATACCAATGTTTCTGTAGGAATAGCCTCGTTGCTAAGCACAACTTCACCGTCTCTTGCACCTGTGACTCGTGCATTTAACCTGAACTCGATGCCACGTTGCTCTAGCTTTTCTTGGGCATAATAAGCCAAACTCTCACTAAGTTCAGGCAAGATACGCTCCCGCGCGTGTATCAAAACAAAACGAATCTCCTCTGGCGGAATATTGGGGTAAAAGGGGCATATTCCCCGTGCAAAATCATTTATACCCCCAATCAATTCCACACCTGCAAATCCACCACCAGCCACCACAAAAGTCAACATTCTCTGCCGTTTCACGGCCTCTTGCTCACTATCTGCTCGTTCAAACATATCAATAATCTGATTACGTAGCAGCATCGCATCTTCTAAAGACTTAAAGGTAAAGGCTCTTCTAGCAACCTCTTTATTTCCAAAAAAATTAGGAACCCCACCCACCGCTAAGACGAGATGATCAAAAGAGAGTTGCTGAGACGACCGAAAATCAGAGGTCACGCGAACAAATCGCTGCACTAAATCTACCTGATCTACAGCTCCTTGAATCACGCGAACACGGTGGAAAAAGCTTCGTAGCGGAGGACTGATATTTTGCGGGTTTACCGCACTGGCCGAGACTTCTGACAGCATTGGTGTATGAAGTAAATGATTGGTCTGACTTATAAGCCAAATACCAACATGGGGCTGATCAGCCAGTTCCCGTTCTAATGTTTCAGCTGCACTCACACCAGCATACCCACCGCCTAAAATAATTACTCGAGTAGTAATTTCGATAGGCGCTTCAGGCTCTGGGGTCTTTAATTGCTCTGGCCATAACGTACAAATCAGACCATAAAGCAAGCCACTAAGACCACCAAGCAAAAGATAAATAAGCAATTGTGGGAACGTTGTAATGATTGTATCAGATTGCCATTTAGGGCTATCGCCCATTAATATCGGATAAATATTTAACGCTAGAATGACCCATGCTATTACGCCGATGGTCAGCCCGACTGGTAGGTACTCAGCTACTCCAGCTTTAGGAAAACGAAAAAGCACAGCAAAGCTGGCACTAATCAGTATGCCTGTGGTCAGAAGCCTAACCGTTCCACCAAGATCACTTATAGTAACTCCGTTGATGGACATTGCTGCGCTGATGGTAACGATTATTAACAATAGGCTTGAAGTGATCAGACCACTGAAGATACTTATAAGTAAACGTTTCACGGTATCAATTCTCCTACAAGCTTTCTAAGCCACTAATTATGATTAAGAAAGCTAACTAAGCTCTTCTTACTCGGCTTAATGATGAGCTTATCATAGCCTTGTTTTCTTAATCTTGTAATGGCTTATTTAGGGGTTGACCATGTTTCTTTATCAACACCAGCGGTTTTCTTACCTCGATTT
>CAZWJZ010000396.1:0-4280 GCA_964634665.1 uncultured bacterium
AGCTAGATGCAGCTCTTCTAAAATAAAGTAAAAAAAGGCACGTTAACGTGCCTTTTTTTTACTTTATTAACTTATTGGGGTTCGTTATCCCAGTCGCCAATAACGTTTTCTGCAGCCCACTCTAAGCCCATTAATTCGCCTAAAGGTGCAACAACGCCATCTGCGTAAACTTCGTTACCTTTACGATCAACAATAGGACCGGTGAAGGGTTCAAAGGCTGGTTCAGTCATTGTCATAGCTTCAATGCGGCTTAAGACTAAGTCATAAACGCTAATTTCACCCAGTTCTGAGTCATTGACCATATAGGCTTGCAATTGTTCAGCGAAGACTGGATTGATAGGCATACCAGGTTCAGCACCTGCTTGCGCCGCACCATCATCACTAAAACGCCAAACGTAATCAACATCAGCTAAGTTCTCATTGGTGTAAGTACCATCCATAGCGCCTTGAACAAAGTCAACATAAATTGCGCCCCAATTAGTTAACTGACCACTAACCACGGTATCAGGGGAAAAAGAAAGCATGGTGGCATAGTGAGAGAAACTAGGAAAGCCTCTTTCAGCTGCTGCTTGAATAACAGTCGGAGTATCTTCTGAAAAGACAAAAACATCTGCCCCTTCTGCCATTAGAGCTTGTGTGGCTTCATTTGCGCCTGCTGGGTCAAACCAGTTGAATAACCAACGAACTTCGACTTCTGCGTCAGGATTGACTTCTTTAGCACCTAAAGCAAAGGCATTAATGTGACGTTTTACTTCAGGAATAGGAAACGCAGCAATATAACCAAGTTTATTACTATCGCTTAAAGCGCCAGCTATAAGACCGTTAATGTAATAAGCCTGATACATTTCAGCAATGTAAGTCATAACGTTAGGAGAACGCTGGTAGCCTGTTGCATGACCAAACAGAACATCAGGATGACGCTCAGCAGCAGCAAGCGTACCGTCACCATAGCCAAAGCTGGTTGTGAAAATGATATTTGCACCTTCATCAACAAGTTGATCAATAAAGGTTTCAACATCAGCTTCGGATACACTCTCAATATAAATGGTTTCAACACCAAGCTCTGCTTCTAATTGCTGCCGACCAAGATCGTGAGAGTAGGTCCAACCTGCGTCGCCAACAGGACCAACATAAATAAAACCAACCTTAGGTTTATCTTGAGCAAAAGCAATGCTAAGCAAAACTACGCTCAAAACGAGTAAAAACTTCTTCATGAATCCTCCTTTGATTAGCTCGAGCTGATACTCGAGCGCAAAAGCTGCGTTGTGCAGCGGTTTGCTAATAGTTATCTTTCGCCGCGGCGATAGGGTTGTCCGAGTGATTCGGGCGCTCCGAAGGCTCGTTTGCCTTGGCCGAGTGCGATGAGTGTTAGGGCCACAATCGTCATGATGTAAGGCATCATGGTGAGTAGTTGTGGCGCTATTATGGTTTGAAGTTTACTGAAGCTTAAATAGAAGAATGCGCCAAATAGAAAGCTTGCCCCTATTGCTTTTAGGGGGTCCCAAAGCGCAAAGATGGTGAGTGCAAGGGCAATCCAACCCATACCTGAGCTCATGCCTTCACCCCAACTAGGTCTGTAAGCTATAGATAAATAACCACCTGCTATGCCTGCCATAAGACCACCGAAGGCTACGGCTGCGTAACGAACAAAGCTTACATTTATGCCTGCGGTGTCCGCAGCTTTAGGGCTTTCACCAACACTCCGTAAAGTCATACCTAAACGCGTTTTGTTAAGAATAAACCACAATAGAACCGCGGTTATTAGCCCTGCGAAGGTAAGCACCTTTTGATCTGAAAAGAGGGCTAAGCCTAAAATGGGTAGGTCAGATAAAATAGGAACATTAATAGATTTCATAGGCGTTGCGAGCGGTTGTCCAACATAAGCTCGGCCTACTAAACCAGATAAGCCAAGACCAAAGATAGTTATGGCCAAGCCAGAAACAAACTGATTGGCATTCAAAGTAATTGAAATAAAAGCGTGAATTAGGCCCATAGCCATACCTGTTAAGGCGGCAATTACTAAAGCAAGATAGGGTAGACCCGTACTTTGAGCCACAATGAAGCCAATTACTGCGCCCATAATCATCATGCCTTCAACGCCTAAATTGACAACCCCACTACGCTCAGCGTAGATTTCTCCCAAAGCTGCCCATAATAAAGGGGTACTAAAAGCTAGAGCTCGAGCTACGGTGTTAAGGATTAGGTCTAGTTCCATTAGCTGTATTCCTTGGCTGCTAGCTTCTTATTAGCTGTGTTTTTTACAAAGCGATAGCGAAGTAAAGGTTCGATACAAATTATGCACAATAGTAAAAGACCATTTATAACGCCTGTCATTTGGTCAGGTAAGCGAAGAGATACTTTCATGATGTCACCACTGGCAAAGACCCAACCAAGCAGTAAGGCTGTAGCTAACGTCGCTAAAGGGTTGCCCCTAGCTAAAAGTGCAACAATGATGGCGGTATAACCGTAACCCAAAGAAATCGAGTTGGGTTCTAATAATTTTTTATGAATACCTGCTACTTCACCAACACCAGCTAAGCCAGCGGCACCTGCTGATAAAAGAACAAGCAAAATAGTTGTAGTCATGAAATTTACGCCAGCATAGTGTGCTGCTTCAGGGCTCTCACCCATCATGCGAATTTCAAAGCCTAACTTCATTCTTGAAAGTAAGAAGAATAAAAAAAACACAAGGATAATGGCTATCACAAGGGTAGGCCAGTGTAAACGCGTACGACTTATAGTTGGCAAGACAAAATCAGCGCTAAACCTATCACTTTCAGAAAAACCTCTTACCGCTTTACCTTTCCAAGGGCCGTTTATGAGCCAACGAACCACATAAAGCATTATGTAATTCATCATTAGGGTTGTGATAATTTCATTAACACCCAAGCGTACTTTTAAAAGGGCAGGCAAAAATCCCCAGATGCCCCCACAAATAAAACCTGCAAGAAACATAGCGGGAATAGCAAAAGGAGCAGGCACCGGAATAAATAATGCTACACCCGCTGCACCAACGGCACCCGCTAAAATTTGCCCTTCCGCACCAATATTCCAGAATTGAGCACGAAATGCTAAGACCAAACCAGCACCCGCTAAAAGAAGCGGGATGGTTTTGCGTATAACTTCAGAAAAGCCGCGCCAACTAAATAATGTCTTTGAAAAAATAGTACCGTAAGCCGTAAACGGATTAAGGCCATAAGCCATAAAAATAAAGCCTGTAATGATAAGGGCAATTAAAACCGCAGCAAGAGAATATAAAAACACAATATGCCCAGCAGGTGTTGGTTTAGACTCGAGTTTGTAACCTAGTAAATTCATGCTTTTAAGCCTTTTTGTAGAGCGTCTCTTCTACTTGTGTTTCCTGCCATGAGTAAGCCAATCTCTTCTCTTGAACTGCTGCCTGCTTCTAGCAGGTCTATGACTTTTCCGTCAAACAAAACAGCAATTCGGTCACAAAGTTTTAAGAGTTCATCTAAGTCTTCTGAAACCAACAAGACAGCTGCGCCACGTTCACGTTGAGTAAGGAGTAAGTCATGTGTTAGGCTAGCGGCACTTACATCTAAGCCGTAGGTTGGGTGCGCTGCAACTACCAATTTTGGTTCTCCTGCCAGCTCTCTTGCTAAAATAACTTTTTGAACATTTCCACCTGAGAGTAATCTGGTTAGTGTATCTTTTGAAGGTGTAGATATGTCGTAGTCTTTAATAGAGGCATTGGCAAACTCTGTAACTTTACGCCAGTCAAGCATGCCAAAATTTGAAAAAGGTTTGTAACGGTATTGCCTAAGGACTAAATTTTCTGCAACGGTCATGCTTGGTACAATACCCATATGATTTCGGTCTTCTGGAATATGGGCAACGCCTGCTTCAAATAAACCTTTCACGCCCAAAGGGGTTATATCTTTTCCTTCTAACAGTATCTGACCTTTGCTTGCTTGCTTAAGACCAGTTAGTACTTCAATGAGTTCTGCTTGGCCATTGCCTGCAACACCAGCAACACCTAAAACCTCGCCTTTATAAACATTTAAACTTAGGCCTTTTAGTGCGTCACGCCCTTGTGAGCTTTTAACCCAAACATCTTTTAACTCAGCAATGGCTTTGCTGGATGGAGGGTTAAGCTTCTCCTTTATTTGAGGAACGGATTTTCCAACCATAAGCTGAGCCAGCTTTTCAGGACTCGCCTCGGCATTATTTAGAGTACCAACGACAGCACCTTTTCTTAAAACAGTAATGCGATCTGCAATCGCCATAACCTCATCGAGTTTATGACTGATAAAAATAAT
>CAZWJZ010000397.1:0-4278 GCA_964634665.1 uncultured bacterium
CCTTCTAAAGATGCTCTTAGGCTTATGTCAGGGGTTTAAGGTTAGGTGACTTCAATGGTTTTCCAGCGGCCTGAGCGGAAACGAATTAGATACACTAAGCCTAAGCCAGTTAGGTAAACTACGGCACTAATCCATGCGCCTCTTATGCCGCCATTTAATTGAAAGGCAAATAACCATGCTAAGGGTAGAAAGACGCCCCATGCGCCTATGAGTTTGACTATTAAGGTAAACGTTGTATCGCCAGCACCATTGAGTGAGCCTCCTAAAACAATGGCTACTGCGTCAAAAACTTGGTAGAACGCCATGAGTCTTAAAATAACAACGCCAGCAGCAATAACTTCTGGGTCAGTACTAAAAATACGCATGAGTGCCTCAGGAGCAATTAGATAACTAAGGCCAACGAGTCCCATAAGCCCCATAGCTAAATAGGTGGCTCTGTAACCAACACGTTCTGCTAATTTGGGTTCTTTAGCACCTAAGTGCTGCGCTACAAGACTCGAGCTTGCCATGGCTACGGCTACACCGAGGGTAAAAGATAGGCTCATGAATTGTAAGGCTATGTTGTTGGCTGCTAGGGTGTTTGTACCTAAGCGGGCAATGAGTGCAAAAAAGGCAGTAAAGGAGGCTACTTCTACAAAGTCACCTAAGCCCATGGGTAAACCAATTTTGAGTACGTTACGGAGTTCAGCCATACTCGAGCGGTGTGCTTTTGCGGTGTTGTATGTTTGTCTGTTTAGGGGCATCCAGAGGATGTAGGCGCTTAGTAGGGCGTTGACTAGGTTGGCTGCTACGGTTGCGTAGGCTGCGCCTTCTACGCCTAGTGCGGGCATGCCCCAGTTGCCTAGTACAAAGAGCCAGTCTAGAAATATGTTGGTGAAGACTTGTAGCCATGCGAGGATCATGGGTGTGCGTGAATCGCCTCTGCCGACTAAGAAGCCCCAGACGACTGCGCTGAACATGGCTAGGGGTACTTCGAAGGCTCTTATTTGTAGGTATTGGGTGCCGAGTTCTTTGACTATGGGGCTATCTGCGGGTGCTGTGAATGCAAATAGGTAGGTGAGTAGCCAGGGTAGTAGGCTGCAAAGAAGTGTGAGTAAGGCGACCATGTTGAGTACGTTCCAGATGGCTTTGCCTACGGCTGCGTTGTCTTTAGCACCGTAGGCTCGGCCTACAAATACAACGCTGCTGTTTGCGGTTGAGCGAAAGAGGAGCATGAGTGCAAAGAAGAGTACGCCTGCTAGGCCTACTGCGGCGACTGCGTCGGTGCTGACGCGTGATACAAAGAAGGTATCTGTTACGCCCATGAGGGTGAATGAGATTTGTTGTAGTACTAAGGGGCCTGCCAGAATGGCTACTTTGGCTGTTAGGCTGGTGCGTGTAAACCAGCGTCCGCGCGATCGCATAAAAACTCCTGCATTCATCTTGTTTAAACAAGTTGGGTTTCTGCTTAGCAGATTTCAAAGGGTAAAAGAGGGCTTTTCGCTGAAAACGAATGTATCTAACCCTTAATTTATTTCTATACTTCCTAATGCAAGGGTGTTTCCAGCTTTTTTAGGAACAAAAAGCTTAAGATTAAAAAGCACTGTTTAGCTAAAGCATAAGCGTAAGTTTACACGTATTTTGTCAGCCTATTATGTTGTGTAGCCACTTGCTGGCGTCTAAGTGGCTTTTATTGCATAGCTTGCTAGGCGTTCATATAGGGGTAAGCATTCTGCTAACAAGGGTTCGTAACGCTCATTAAGGGTTTCAGTTTTTTCTTTGTAAGGCATAAAGCCGGTACTTTTATGCACATTGTCATACCAGTGTTTCGCCCAAATGCCGTCTTCTGGTTTAGGGCCAGCTTGCCAGCTGAGCATGCTTTTTTCAAAAGGAATAGCAAGTTGTTCGCAGAGTTTGCTTAGGACTTGTTCAGGGTTTTTTAGTACTTCTTGAGATTCTAAAACAATGAGGGTTTGACCTGCTTCTAAAAGCATGTCAAGCAGCTCTACGCATTCTTGTAAACCGGTGTCTCTGAGTACGGGTGTTTTGAGTTGTTTGGTTAAAGAGCTAAGCATGTCGCGTGGGTGTCTTGTTAAAATGATGTTATCTAAATCAGCAAGAAAAGTGGTATCTAAGCCTATTAGATGGTGTGCCATGTTTTTGAAGAAAGCTATGTCACTGGGGTAGTCTTTGAACATGCTGTCAACAGCCTTTTGGCCGTCTTGCTCCATGTTAGCAAGTATTTCATCTTCACCAGGATGAAGCGCATCAACAGTGCTTAAGTAATAGCCGTAAAGAGGTTCGTCAACTACAGTGGTGTCGCTTCGCTGCCGAAAGCTGTACATGATTGTGGTGGATATATTGCGTGGTCCTGACCACATAGAAATGCGTTTCATGGTTTAGGCGCTAGCTACGGCTTCTTTGTAGAGTTTGCTTAGGGTTTGGGTCATGTTTCCAACTTTGCCTGAGCCAATGCTGCGTCCATCTATCTCAACAACGGGTGTTAAGCTGCCGAAGGTACCTGTTACAAAGGATTCATCAGCACCATAGACATCGGTTAAAGAGAAGTCTTTTTCGGCTACAGGAATGCTATTTGCTTTGCACAGTTCAATCACCAAACGACGGGTTACACCATTTAAACAGTGCTGACCTGTTGAAGTAAGCACTTCGCCTTTAACTACAATAAAAAAGTTGGTTGCGTTGCAGGTGGCTACATTGCCATTTACGTCTAGCATGAGCGCTTCATCTGCTCCTGCTTTTACAGCTTGTATAAGGGCTAAAACTTCATGAAGTTTGCTGTGGCAATTTAGTTTAGCGTCTAGGCTTTGTGGGGGTGGGCGACGAACCGTTGAGGTAAATAAACTAATGCCCGTTTGCGTTATTTGGGGGTTTGCGAGTTTATGTTCTGCAATGACTACAATGTTGGGAGGCGTAATTGTTAGGCTGGGGTGCTGGGCTGGGGTTTTTTTGTTACCTCGGGTAATCATGAGGCGCATATGCACGTTGGTGTGCATGTCATTTTTCTTAGCCACTTCATAAAGAATAGCTGTGAGTTCTTCACGGCTTTTACCAATATCCAAATCAACAGTTTTGGCAGCTTGAAAAAGTCTATCCCAATGTCTATCTAAAAAAGCGAACTTGCCTTCATGTAGCCTGATGCCTTCCCAAATACCATCACCAACCAAATAGCCACTATCAAAGACAGATATTTTGGCATCTTCTCGCCTAAAATAGTCACCGTTAATATAAATTAAAACATCTTTATTACGTTCATCTGGCAAAGCTTCATGGGTTCCTTTAATCATGCTGGTTAGTCTATCGCTTTTCACAGAAAGCTGTGAAGCCCAACAAAGCATTATGAACACAGCGTCATGTAAAGCCGCACTTATTTCACAAATGCAATGGTAGGGTGGTTGCTTGTAATTAGGCAGTAACCGAAAGGAAAGCTATGAAAAAGATATTATTTACCTTACTTGCTGCGCTGCTAGCGTTTAGCTTTGCGCAAGAAACAAGTACCCAAGAAGCAAACCCAGAAGAAACTGTTGACCCGATTGTCATTAGTGTTAATGGCGTAGAAGAAAGCTTAACTAACTTCAATAACCGTTTTGAAATTGCCATTAATTCTTTAGCCGCAGCCCAAGGCTTACAAGTAGATGATGCACTAAGACAACAACTCGAGCCTTTTAAGCCGCAGTTTTTGGAGCGTCGTGTTACGGAGCTTGTTTTGCTGCAAGAAGCAGTTGCTAGAGGAATGAGTGTTGATCAGACTGAGGTTGATGCGCAGGTAACTGAAATTAAAGAGGGTTTACCTGAAGGTATTAGCTTTGAAGTGTTTTTGCAGGGTGGTGGTTTTTCTGCTGAGGCTCAGTTACGTGAGTATATTACTGAGAGTAGCTTACTGCAAACTATTGTAGATACCTTGCAAAGTGAAATAGTAGTGTCTGAAGAAACACTTGCTAATGCTTATGAATCTCGTCAAGCTGATTTTGCTACTGAAGAAGAAGTCTGTGCACGTCATATTTTGCTAGACACCGTAGAAGATGCTAATGATGTTCTTAGTGAACTTGAGGGTGGTGCAGATTTTGCAGCTTTAGCGGTTGAAAGAAGTACAGGTCCTTCGGGCCCTACGGGTGGTGACTTAGGTTGCTTTGGTTTGGGTATGATGGTTGCGCCTTTTGAAGAAGCTGTATTTGCTGCTGAAGTGGATACGCCTGTAGGTCCTGTAGAAACGCAATTTGGCTTTCATGTCATTTTGGCTTACCAGAAAACAGAAGCGGGTGTAGCAAGCTTAGAAGATGT
>CAZWJZ010000398.1:0-4239 GCA_964634665.1 uncultured bacterium
AGCAGGTAGTACCGCAGTTAATGCCACTAGGGCTGCTTGTGATGGTTCCAGTACCAGTACCTGTTTTGTTGACAGTGAGTCTAAAGGTAGGGGTTGGTTGAGGTTCTGGTTCGGGGGTTGGTGTAGGGGTTGGTTCTTGATCAAAGGTAGCGGTTACGGTTCTTGCTTGGGTCATGCTGACGGTGCAAGTGCTTGTGCCTGAGCAAGCACCAGACCAGCTAATGAAGTCTGAGTCTGAAGCTGGGTTGGCTGTTAGGGTAACGGTTGTATTTTGATTAAATGAAGCTGAGCAGGTAGTACCGCAGTTAATGCCACTAGGGCTGCTTGTGATGGTTCCAGTACCGGTACCTGTTTTGTTGACGGTTAATGCAAGAGTAACTGGGGGAGGGTTTGCACTGGACACCTGCACTATTTCAGCAACAGAAGGTACACCTCTGTCATTGATTGCAAATAACATCCAGTAACCAGGTGTCATGACATTTAAATTGCTATGAGCAGTTAGTTGATACTCTCCTGTACCTGTTTTGGTGAAATCCAAATCTATGGCTCTTAAATCTGTGTTTACAGAGTGCGTGAGGCTTGACATTTTAATAAGCTTAAAGCTCTCAATGTTATTTGAACCTCGAACTGTAAATCTTTCTGTACGTCTAATCACAGCGGGTGCTTGATTAATGTTAGGGCGTGCTGCTAAAGAACCATCATTATTAAATAAATAAGGAGGGCTGTAAATTTGTGCGTTTAGATGATTTGTCGCACAGCCACCGCAAAGACCACTACCACCAGACCACACACGGCCATCTGGCAAAAGCAGCGCAACGGAGTGATAGTTCCTAGGGATAGACATGTCAGCCAACTCTGTCCAAGTTTGTGTTTCAGGATTCCAAAGTTCAGGTGATAATATTGATGCACTATCATCAAACTTAACACCATTAGTGTTGCCGCCTATAACCATAACTTCACCTGTAGGTAAAACAACGCCATTAGCGAATCGGCGACTGTAAGCCATGGAATCAATGCGAGTTACCCTAGGTGTAGATTGATTGATATCAATAGTCATAGCTCGGTTTGTTGCTCGTTCGTCAGTACCACTTCTTGTGCCACCTGCAAGAAGAAGTTTACCTTCGTCATACATAACAACAATGCCATCTTTAGGATACCAATCCGTATTTCTAGTGCCGATGACCTCTACGCTACCGTTGCCTGCTGGGTCAATCCAGTGCATTTCAGGTGTAGGGCCAGCATGAAAAATCCTGCCGTTAGGAGCAAGATTTAAAAAAGGATGCCAGTCATACTCAAAGTAATTTGTAAAGTTAAGAATGGGTCCTTGTAAATTAATACCTGTCTGAATACGCCAACCTTGATTTTCAGCCCAACGCTCTGTGTATTGACCGCCACCTGCTCCTAAAGCTGTAATCACATTGCCATTAGGTAATGCGACCGAGGTGTTATACCAACGTCCGGCATTCATATCAGGTTCGACTTCCCATTGATTGGTTCTATAGTTAAATAATGAAGACTCTTTACGTCCTTTTGATGGGTCATTACCACCACTTACAACTAAGGTGCCATCTTCTAATAAAACTTGGGCGGCGCAAAATGCATCTTGGTGTGTGTTAGGGATATCAATAAAGTTACCGGTTTCTGGATCCCAAGTTGCAGCGTAGGTGTACCTTAAAGTACTACCCCCACCAAAGCGATTAGGGGCATAAGAAGACCAAGTTAAGATACGACCATCAGGTAATTGAGCAGCAGAAACAGGAACATGAGGCCAAGCAATAACATTACCCCACTCACCGATCTCATTTCTTTCACCAAGCGCTGCTACCCTTAAACTCGAGCTGTCTACTTCAAAAGCTGGGTAGTCTTGAGCTAATTCAGCCCAGTATTCATCGCCACGACTTTGACTTGCTATTTCTGGTGTGGTTTCTGGTAGTTGTGAGCAGGCTGTTACAACTAATAAATTTATGCAAATTAATAGTTTGAAAAAGCTTTTGTAAGAGAATGAGTGATGGGAGAGCATACTCTAAACTTAAGCCGAGTTGTAAATTATAGCTGTGACAGTTGTACATGATAGCTTTCGAATTGCTTAATAAGGCAACAACTCGTGCGACCTAGTGAAGAAATAGACTTAACCCAAAAATAGAGACGGGAAAGTTTGCAGTAGAAATCCTATAAGAAGCTTAAGCTACACACTTCACGTTTTTTAGGATTCTAGTGTTAATTAATGAAAAGAATGATGCGTTTGTTCGAGTAATAAGCGCAAATAATCACCATAGCTACTTTTTGAGTAAGAATTTGCAAGTTTTACAAAATCATCATGAGAAATATACTCGAGCCGCCAAGCTAACTCTTCAGGGCAGGCTACTTTTAGACCTTGTCTTCTTTCTATTGTTTCAATAAATTGTGCAGCTTCTAACATGCTTTCATGGGTGCCTGTATCAAGCCAGGCAAAGCCTCGACCAAACATTTCTACATTTAACTTGGATTCATTTAAATAAGCTAAGTTAACATCTGTAATCTCTAATTCTCCACGCGGGGAGGGTTTTACAGCTTTGGCTTTAGCTATAACACTATTATCAAAAAAATATAAACCAGTAACAGCATAATGACTTTTGGGGTGTGTTGGTTTTTCTTCTAAGCTTATGGCTTTGCCTTCACGGTTAAATTCGACAACACCGTAACGTTGAGGGTCTTGCACGTAATAAGCAAATACAGTTGCGCCTGAGGTTTTTTTACTGGCTTCGCTAAGCGTTTTTGTTAAATTATGCCCGTAAAAGAGGTTATCCCCCAGTATCAGGGCGCAATCATCGCTGCCAATGAAATCTTCTGCTATTAAAAAGGCTTGTGCAAGCCCTTCGGGTTTGTCTTGAATAGCATAACTAAGCTTTATTCCCCATTGTGAACCATCTTTTAAAAGAAGCTGAAATTGTTTTTGATCATGTGGTGTAGTAATAATTAAAATGTCTGTAATGCCAGCTAGCATTAGAGTACTAAGTGGGTAATAAATGAGTGGTTTATCATAAATAGGTAGGAGTTGTTTACTTACAGCAATAGTATTGGGGTAAAGTCGGGTACCAGAACCTCCAGCTAAAATAATGCCTTTTCTACTCATATAAGCTACCTTTCTAACTAACTTGACTGTAGCCTACCTTTTCGATAATTGTAACAATGTTGATTACCTAATATGAAAAAACAGACTAGTTTGTTTAAATACTTTAACTGTATTCAGTTATGAAATGATAAGTTTCTAAAAAGCAACTCTGATAGTGTAGTTCAAAGTTTAATGTAGATACTTAGGAATAAAGTATTTTTAGTGAAAGGGATATAGAGATGTCACAAGAATCTGTAGCTCCATTTTTTGTTTTTGGTACCAAATGGTCAGGATTACCAGATTTAAAGTCAGCCTTATTATTACACAAAGCTGTATATTCAATAGATGCCACCCAGTTTTATCGCTGGTCAGATGCTTATGGCACTGAAGCATATAAACATCATTATTTAACATCAAAAGAGCTCATGCAAAAATGGCTTACAGATGGCTTTAGTCGAGCTGAACTAACCGAAATGTTTGAGATAGCAGACACAAGACAAAATATGATTAATCTCTATGCAAGACGTTACTCAATGAAGCACTCAGTTAAGGGACGATGGTTTGATGCATCAACAGAACATGCCTACGGACTGCTTTTGTTAAGAGCCCATTTCCCAGATAGCCCGCTTATTCATATTCATGCACATCCATTTGAAGTTATAGCAAGCCTCATGCATAGCCCTTCACGACAACCCTTAAGCTTACATGCGGCTGTCAACCATTGGCTCGAGTTAATGCAGCTTATTAATATTTATAAGAAGTTAGGTCGCAATAATTTGATTGAGCTTAAGTATGAGGATTTTCTAAAGTCACCTAAGAAGGTCATGAGTTCTTTGCTAACAGAGTTAAATGAAGATTCTCAGCTTTATGATTTTGCTACATTAGAAGCATCTTTGGCGAAACGCTCAGCCACATTAATGTCATTTAACCAAGGGTATACGCATCTTTTAACAGAACAAGATAAAGAGTATATACAGCGAAATTGTAGAAGATTTATGAAGATTTATGAATATAAAGTACCTAAGCTCGAGTCGCCCGAAGTTCATCAAGTTGTAAATGAGGCTATTCAAAATCAAACTTTAACCAACTAATCGCATTTCCACGATTTATCTGCGAAGCAATAAATCGTGTGACCTTGGGTCATTGAA
>CAZWJZ010000399.1:0-4232 GCA_964634665.1 uncultured bacterium
TCTTTGACCATAACGTCTGGCTGCCTGCTCCGTAAGAGGGGCGGTAGTTACAAATAAAGTAAATAACGTGCGTTAAAATGATTCATGTCAGCAACACAAGAAAGTCCTTCAAAAAACTTGACCATGGCTGAGCGTTACCAGAATCTCAGCACTGCGCAAGTCATGAAATACGTGGGGGCTGAAAGTGGGAGTACGTCAAAAAAGGGAAGCTACCCAAGCCAAAATACATTTCACCCCATCGGCCGATATGGCAACTAGGTGAACTCCTTGATCATTTAGAAGACAAACTTGAACCTTTTGACGCATCTGTTAGGGGAGCCAAGGGTGACCTAAATATAGACACACCCAGTGAACCGAAGTTTAAATCTTCTGCAGCTAACAAACTACGATTGCGGTTTGGCTTTTTTAAGTCAAACTCATGAGGAATTCCGTGAAGTATCTTTCTTGGGGCAGCAGGGGCATTTGTTGCGTTTATGATGTAACAACCTAATCTGCTGATTCAATTAGGGTTGCTTGCGTTCTCGAACTTCACGAACTGCATCAACAATAGCTTCACGGTTAATGGCTTTCTTTAGGTTCACACTGGCAACATCTAAAGGAGAACGCTCTGTAGTAACAGGGCTAAGAATAAAACTTGTACCATCCCGTCGCGTAATTTGCACAGCGCCTTCTTTGGCGGCTTCATCAAGAACTTTAGCAAGCTGTTGTCTTGCTTGTGAGTAGGTATAGGTATTCACGCTAACTCCAATACTTTAAGACCCAAGTTTTGAGCTGCTTCATTACAACGTTTGTCTAAGCTTAGTAAAGGTGCTTTATAGTGCTCAGCAGTTGTAAGCATAAAAGCATCATAAGCATAGATGTTTAGTTGATGGTCTATTTCAGTAGCTCTCACTAAATCAATGTCTACAAAACGGATAGGAATGCTTTGATAAATAGAGAGTGCTTCTTTGGCTTCTTCTAAAGTTAATCTAGCTGGGTTACGTTTGAACATGGCTGAGAAGGCATTAGGTAATTCCCAATGTAGAGATTGAGGTGCAATAAGGCTTTGACCTTTGGTCACTTCAATGAGATCTGCTTTTATAGTTTCACCTAACAGGATGGCAATTAGACTCGAGGTATCAATAACTATCACATGTACAATTGTACATGTTTAAGTGAGTATTTGCAATATCTCCAATGGATCAGTAGATTATAGTCAAATGCGTAGGGAAAGCTATCCGACATAGACGGCTAGCTAACTTAAGATCCAATTTTTTACAGCAGCTAAATTCTAAACTCGAGTTTTGACTTGCCAAATGTTTTATAGTGTCGTAAAATGACACTATGGGGTTGAGTAAGAAGCAAAGTAAAACGCTCACAGCCATTTTTGAGAACCCCGTTCGCTCTGATGTTGCTTGGTCAGATGTTGAAAAGTTATTCGTTGCTTTGGGCGCAGAGATTAGCGAAGGTCGTGGTTCAAGAGTACGAGTGGCGTTAGAAGACGTTAAAGCCGTTTTTCATAGACCACACCCTCAAAAAGAAACAAACAAAGCTGCACTTAAATCTGTAAGACGTTTTCTTACTGAAGCGGGTTTCGAGCCGAAAAAGGAGAATGAAAATTAATGCTTAGTTATAAAGGCTATTCAGGTCATGTTGAATTTGATGATGAAGCAGGACTCTTTCACGGTGAGGTGCTTGACCTTCGTGATGTAATTACGTTTCAAGGTAAAAGTGTAGATGAAATAGAACAGGCTTTTAAAGATTCGATAGATGACTATTTAGAGTTTTGTGCTGAGCGTGGCGAAGAACCAGATAAACCCTTTTCTGGTAAGCTTATGCTTCGTTTACCATCCGAACTTCACCGCAAAGTCTATACATCGTCAAAACAAGAGGGCAAGAGTCTTAATCAGTGGATTGCTGAGCGGCTCGCCCGTGCCACTTAAAGAGTCAGCACGAACTTAAAGTCCTTGAGATTTAGCTTCTTTAGTTTAATCGAACCAATTCTCAACAGTCAGACCTGCAACTCTACTGAACTCAGATACATTTTGACTAACCAGAGTGGCACCATGGCTTAAAGCCGTTCCAGCAATCAGGTTATCCATAGGACCGATAGGTAAGCCTTGTGCTTCTAGAGTGACTCTTAACTGCGCAGCTACTTTGGCTTCTTTAACTGTAAAAGCTAAAACCGTTATTACTGTTAGTAAAGATTGTAATTGTTGTTGTCGCTTATCAGTATTAACTGACTTTAAAGTACCAACTTCAAGTTCATAAAGCACAATACTAGGTATTGCAATATCAGCAGGTGCTTTACTAAGTAGGTTGGTAGCAACTTTACCTTTTCCTTTAAAGTAATGAATAATTGTATTGGTATCTAAAACGTACACTATAAAGCTTCACGAGGAATATCTTCAGTTAGTACTCTTAAATCTTCAGCTTCAGGAAAATCTTCTGACCAAGCACCCGCTAAGGCTTTAATATGTTCAGGCCAACTGGTAGTTAATTTTTCTTTTAGAACCGTAGCTATCCATTTGCTTTGGGAGAGACCTTGACTTTCAGCAGCTTGCTTAACTTGATTAATGAGTTCATTATCTAAGTAAATAGTTACTTGACTCATACCTTTAGAATAGCATACTTATAAGTTGGCATATAAGTACTATTTTGCTTTGACTAGGGAAAATGGTATTCATCCTGAATTTACATCTAGTAATGTAAATAACAGTTTACATTACCATAAAATTATAGGAATAAAAGCTTAGAAAGTGCGTGAGGGACGGGGGAAGTTGAGGAGTAGTGAGGTGGTGGTTTTAGAGGGGGTTTAGATTTGGTTATGGAAATAGTTATTTGGTTACGGTAAAATAGTTTGTTTGAGCTGAGTTATTTATATCAAAAGTGCCTTACTTGACGAAACAAAGCGAAATTATGGAAAATAATGCGAACATGGGGCAAAAGAACCAAAAACCATCAGATCAGCTTTCAGCTTTTGAAAAATATCAAGAGTTAAACCCAAGTCAGGTTGCTAAGTTGATAGGCGTTACGACTAATAGGTCTGTTTGGAATTATGTTAAAAAAGGAAAACTACCAGAACCAAGATATCTAGAAAACCACAGAGCTATTTGGAGACTAGGTGAAGTACTTGACCATACGCATATGCTCATGCAAACACCAAGTGATTCTGTTCAAGGTTTTAAAGGTGAAGCTTTAGCTAGGGATGTTCATGAAAAATCATCTAAGCTATCGAAGCTCAAAAAACGACTTGGCTTAAGTTAAAACGCTCGAGTGTAAAACAGCTACATATATATAAGGTATAGCTAGCAAGGTTAGAACACGAGATTCCTAATGCACTTAGTCTAGCCTTAATGAGTTCTCAACTCTCTTATTTCTTTACGATCCGTAAATTGATTAAGCATCACGACCTTATCTGGGAATCGGGCAGTCAGTTCCAATTCACCGCCTAATGCTTTGATATAGCGCTCTAATGTCTGCACCATAATATCTTCTTGATTTTCTAACTTTGAAATAGCAGACTGGCGAATCTCAAGAATATCAGCCAATTCTTTTTGAGTTAAATCCTGATCTTTACGGAGCTTAGACAACAAACTATACTCCATACGAAGAAGGTCAGTTTCTTTTTCAATAAGTGCCTTACGCTCATCACTAAAATCTTTACTTAAGTCACTAAACGCTCTAGCCATTATCTTTCTCCTTATCTAAGGTTTCTAGGTGTTTTTCAAAGATAGCTTCAGCTAAAGGAATCATTTTGTCATACCAACGTTTATCCCCTGTTTTATCACCAGCTACGAGTAACAAGGCTTCTCGTTTAGGATCAAAAGCAAACAGGATACGGTAAGGATCACCTTTATGCTGAACACGCAGTTCTTTAAGATTATTGATAGTAGACCTCTTAAGGGTATCTGCATGAGGTCGCGATAGATTAGGGCCTTCCTCACTCAGGAGGTTTACCATGGCTGCGATTCTATTTTGAAGCGCATCTTCTTGCTTCTCAAACCACGCAGCAAACTCATCTGAGATATTAACGCTATAAGACATCATTACAGCCAGTCACATTATCACCCACAAGTAATATATCACCCAAGGGTGATAAAGTATAGGGTGATAAAGTATAGGGGGATTACGAAAAGGATAGCAATACCTCTACAGCCTTCAATTCTTTAACCAACATCTTTCTCTCTACGCAAATGACTAGTACAGCCTCCTAGAAGTCCCTCATCACTTACAAAGAGGCTTACCAGCGA
>CAZWJZ010000400.1:0-4225 GCA_964634665.1 uncultured bacterium
GGGGAGTAAGCTCTGACTCACTCAGTTTTATGACACAATCTAATCAGTTTAGTATGAGACCTGAGCAGCAACTCTCAAAAGTACAATTAGCTCGAGTGTTTTGGCTACATCGCGCTGGTCAACTGAGTAAATAAGGGTAACGAAATGACCTGAATCACGTAAGTGTAACTAAGGCTAGTTTTAAACGTGAGTTGGGGCTTGATAGGGATGCTATATTGCAGCTTGTTTAGCTTTTACGAAGATAACTTAACTAAGCTCGAGTCTTTGTTAATTAAAGATGACTTGCCGCTTGCTTCTTAAAGGTTAAAGTCGGCAAGTTTTTCTAAAAGCAGACAGTAGCCTTGTTGTCCTTTGTAAAAGGTTTCTAATTCAAAGTATTCGTTGGGTGCATGTAAGTTGTCACTAGCTAAGCTCCAACCAAAGCCAATCATGTCAGCGTTGAGTGCTTGTTTGAAGAAGGCGCTCACCGGAATGCTACCGCCTAAGCGTGTGTAGTAGGGTTCTTGGCCGTAGAGGGTTGTGAGTACCTCTTTTATAATTTGGTTTGCAGGGTGACTCGCAGGAACAAAAAAGGGTTTGGAACTTCCCTCTCCCCAAATTTCTACGCTTACACCTTTGGGTGTGTGTTTTGCTATATGGGTTTTTAATAACGCAACAATGGTATGGGGGTTTTGATTTGCAACAAGGCGGCAAGTGATTTTTGCGCTTGCTTCACTAGGAATAACGGTTTTACTACCATCTCCCTGATAGCCTCCCCAAATGCCATTAATGTCAAGCGTCGGGCGAATCCAGTTTCGTTCTCTAGTTGTATAGTTTGCTTCACCAAAAAACTCAGGAATGCCGAGCTCTTGTTTATAAGCATCTTCATCAAAAGGAATGCGAGCCATAGCTTCTTTCTCTTCTAAGCTAACTTCCAGCACATCATCATAAAAACCTGCAACAGCAATGCGACCAGAATCATCCCTCAAAGATGCCAGAATGCGAGCAAGTGCCTCAAGAGGATTATGTAACACTCCGCCATGCAAGCCTGAGTGAAGATCAGATTTTGCTGCACTCACTTTAAGCTCGAGCTTAGCGAGTCCCTTTAAGCCAAGCACGATCATGCCTTCACTGTTTGACCATTGCAGACCATCTGCTGAAAACACAACATCGCAGGCAAATTTCTCTTTTTGTTCTTCTAAAAAAGTAGCGAGTTGAGGGCTACCTATTTCTTCTTGCCCTTCAAAGCAGAATTTTAGGTTAACAGGAAAACTGCCTTGGGTATTCAAGATGGCTTCTGCTGCAATGATGGGCGTAAACATGCCACCTTTATCGTCAGATGCGCCCCTAGCATAAATACGACCGTCTTTTAGAGTGGGTTCAAACGGGGCTGTTTCCCACAAGGCTACAGGGTCAACAGGCTGAACATCAAAGTGACCATAAATGACTACCGTAGCTTTGTCAGGGCCAGCATGCAACCAGTCACCATAAACCACAGGATGCCCACCCGTAGCCATAACCTCAGTATGCTCAATACCTGCTTTAGCCAAGCGAGCGGCTACCCAGTCAGCAGCCAGCTTGACATCATTCAAATGTTGCTCTTGAGCAGATACGCTCGGAATACGAATAAAGTCGAAGAGTTCATTTAAAAAACGTTCTTTATGAAGTTCAAGATAATCTTGCCAAGTTTGCATAGTTCATCCTTAAAATTATGTTGAAACCAGTTTACCTTGTTTCACTTTTCAAATATTAACAAAGCTCCAAATGCCAGCAGCATCATTAATAAAAGGCAGCTTGAGTGTTTAAGCTCAAGCTGCCTTTGTAATATTCTTTTGGTTTTGATGGTCCAAGATCGCGTTTCATTCATGAATAAAACGAAAAGGCTGTTAGACGTAAGAAAAATGCCTTAAACTTGTTAAGCAGGTTTGCAAGACACGGCGTTTATCTTTACCATTTAAAGCGCGCTCGCGCTGCTTTAAATGCATGTTTAGTTGCGCACTAAGCTCCTCAGGTAAACACCATGAAAGCTGATCTTGTTTGGCAGGCTGATTTGAATACTCGAGTCTTATATGACTTAGATCTTCAAGGTCTAAACTTGCCGCTTTAAAAATGGCATCTAGGGTTTCTAGAGCTTGCTCAACCAAATCCTCATAACGAAAAACATGATAGTTAGGGTATTTTTTGCTTTGCGCAATAATATGCTGACAGCCCCGCTGATAATCTTCAGACATCATGTCAATGCTATAGCCTCGCTGCTGAGCCTCATCACAAATATCTAAGCCATTTCGAATAACCGCAATAAAGGTGGCAGCAGGGTACATTTCAAGTAAAGTGTCATCAAGCAGCATTAAGCCGTTAAGCATTTTTACAACAAGTCTAGATTGCTTGATCTCATCTTTGCTATAACGAGTCTCAGGTGCTTTAAACCTATTTTGGCTCGCAGCTCGAGCGTGTAGCTTTTCATTAAAAAAAATACTATCAATGCGTTTTTGAGAAGCTGGTTTTAAGCTTGTTGTTTTTTGCCATTTAGATGATTTAAATACATCTGCATTTTCTTTGACTAAGATTGGTAAGAAGCGGGCCCGTTTCGCGATTTTGGTGGTTAGGGGTTCTTCTTTTCTTCCGCGAAATAACTCTTGCGCTTCGCCTCGCGTGCAGCAAAGCTCAGGATGACTTAACAATAGATTTTGAACTAGATTGGTTCCGCCGTATTGGAAACCAACTATAAATATAGGACGCTTATTTTTCACTTGCTCGACACTCTCCCAAATCTCGATAAAAAAAGATTAGTACTTTACGCATTTGGTTTTAGCAAGGATCGCTTCAGCGTGCAGTGACGGATGAGTGCTTGGTGATAAGTTTTTTTTGTAGCACAGTTGTTTATTTGTGTAGCTTCACAAACGCAAGTCTTTTTAACTTTGAAACTCGCTGATGAAGCATGCTACAACATTTTTGATTATTAAAGAGAATTTGGCTTTGAGTAGCTGTTCACAGATCTAAAAAAATGACTATTGCTAAGTTCATAAAAGACAAAACTTCTGGCAAACTCGAGTGCGTAGATTCGGGATTGGCTCAAAAGCTCTTCGTTGACATAGCTTAAGCTTGGTTTTTTAGCTTTGATTAAAATCAATTTTTATTCTTTAAGAACTATAAGTATAGGGTCATTAAGAGCAGATTAACAGGCACTCGAGTGTTTAAGGCTTGATTAGGACTAGACGTGTTCGAATGACTCTACATTTAAAACAAAAACCACGGCACCGCCAACAGATACATCTATAATTTGACCAAAATACGGCTCAGGGGATGCGCCTAAAGAGTTTATGGGTTGCGGTTTTGTGCGTGTTTTACAGGTTTTTTTGACAATGCTTCTAACTTCCTCTACGTTTTCATTTTCAGCACCTATGAGAAAAGTTGTGTTTCCTTGTCTTAAAAAACCGCCTGTACTAGAAAGTTTTGTTGCCTGAAAGCTTGCTTCTACGAGTGCTGCTTGTAATTTGTTTGCATCGGTATCTTGCACAATGATGACCATCATCTTCATAATGACTAATACTATCATGCCAAAATGATTTTGGAACATGCAGTTTGAATTCAAAGGCTGTGTTTCCTCATCTTGCCACGTCATAATTGCTTCTGGGAGTGTCTATGCGTTTGTTTGTTATTATTTTAGTTGCTTTGATGGTTTCTTGCGTACCACGAAGTCGCAGTGACACAAGCGTTTCGCTACTATGCCCTGAAGTTGGAACAGTTGAAACAAGAAAACCTGCTTTGGTGAGCATGTTCATTAAAGTAAAAACGTGTGCGGGTGAACCTGTAACAGATTTAAGCATTTCTGATTTCACTATTCTTGAAGATGATGAAGCTATTTCGGTACTCGAAAGTCAACCCGATATTTTCCCTAGTGAGCAGACCTTTAGGCCAATTACTGTCTTGCTATTAGATTTAAGTGCAAGCATCGTTAAGGCGGGTGCTTTACCTGAACTCAAAGAAGCCGCTAAGCGTTTTGTAGAGACCTTGTTTAGTTCAGAAGAGCAAGCTCATCTTGCCTTATTTTGGTTTGACGGGTCAGCTGAAATTAGTCAATTAAGTCATTTTGATGCCACGCAAAGAGAGCTACTGAGTGCTATTGATTCATTATCTGAAGATACCCCAAAGGATGACTCTACTAACTTAAATGGTGCTATTATTAGTGGCTTAACGGTACTTGAAAATGAACAACTTCGTTTACAAGGCGAAGGCATTGGGTTTA
>CAZWJZ010000401.1:0-4206 GCA_964634665.1 uncultured bacterium
GATGATGTACAAGCCATGACCAAGCTCTTGCGCGAAGGTGTAGCAGCTAAAAAAAAGAGCCTGAGCTAAAGGGCATCGTTGAGATGGATGAAGTCTATAGTGTGGCAGCTAAAGGACGTTCGGGACGTAGACGCAGGCTCAAAGGTGCCAGAGGTCGTGGTACAGCCGAAGAGGATAAACCGCCCGTCTTTGACATGATGGAACGAGGTGGACAGCCTCTTTATTAGAATGCTGGACAATGTTCAGCAGAAAACCATCAAACCCCTGATTGAACGTTATGCACCTAAAGGTAGCCTTGTTTACGGTGATGAATACCGCATTTATGACCGTTTAGAAAGCGGGGGTTACAGCCACCAACACGTTTGTCACAATGCAGGTGAATACGCCCGAGACGAGGATGGCGATGGCTTTCGTGAGGTTCATATCAACACTATTGAAGGCTTCTGGTCGCTGCTTTGCTCTTGGCTGAGACCCCACCGAGGTATTGCTCAAGAAAATCTACCTTTGTATCTCAGCTTTTTTGAATTCGTTCATAACATAAGAAAACGCGGCAGGCATTTACTGCCTTCTTTACTCGAGCTTCTGCTATGCCCTTGATACGCATATTGAGCCAAAGTATTAATGAGCGACTTGCCTGTGTGACTGACTTTCTACCAAAAACATCAAACCCTTCTCCTGCAGCAAAAAAACGCCTATCTGAAAAACAGCAACCCTCAGTAGCCAAGTTATCTAGCTATCGGGAAGATAAGCTATGAAAACTAATCATCAAGCTGGCAGTTTTTTTGCAACCAAAGAACATCGACGCTTTACTGAATTTGTTAAAGCTGTTCGAAAACATCGTTAAATTGGCCTTTGCTTTGGTGCTGCTGGTGTTGGCAAAACGCTTTCCGCTTGCCGCTATGCGCATTGGGATTTAGCTGAACCCTGCGTATGAGACTGGGGTCCACGCGATCCTTCAGATGCCAAGATTTATGCAGCTTTACATCAGTCTAAATCCGTTTTCTTTACACCTTCTGTAGGTGGAACCTTAACTGAGCTTCGCTGTGACCTAAAGTTACTCATTAGTCGTGTTGAAATCTGTATGGATCAGCATGTTCATAAGGACGAAGAACAACGCGTCGTTTCTTATTCAAAGAAGAATCATCCTATTGACTTAATTATCATTGACGAAGCTGAGCGCTAATCAACCACAGCGCTTGAGTTTGTGAGAGATATCTTTGATCGCAGTGGTATTGGCTTAATCCTTATTGGCATGCCAGGCATTGAGAAGCGCATGGCTCGCTATCCTCAGCAATACAGTCGTGTTGGCTTTGCTCATCATTACAAAGCCCTTCAAAGGGATGAGCTTACTTTTGTTTTGACTCGACACTGGAAAAAGCCTGGTTTAAGCCTCGATGATGCTGATTTCACTGATGCCCAAGCTATTGCTGCCATCTCTCGAATCACCCGAGGTAACTTTTGCCTCCTTCAAAGACTCTTCAGTCAGATTGAACGTATTTTACGCATCAACGACTTAACCCTCATTACTGAAGATGTTGTAGAAACCGCTTGTTCTTCCCTGGTTATTGGCGTCACTTAAGTCTGAAACTTTTGCGCCAGATAACGCTGAAAGTCACAGTTAAGGCGTAAAGAAAACGAGCCTTTGTTTAACGGTCGAAATTAAGGTTCTTTAGGCTAATCCAAACAGAAAGTTACGGTTTTGCATCGAAAATCTACCCTCAAACCGTAACTAATGGTTCAGATGCCCCCGCTGATCCAACAATGCCGTTTCGAGCTAAAGCCTAAACATTTCTTCTAAAGGCAGTACAAAGACAACAGCACCCCCTACAACAACTTCCATAGATTCAGACATTCCAGTTTCATCAAGATAAAATGAGCGTGTTGGCATAGTCTGGGTACGCTCTTTGCAGTTTTCAGCAATTAATACTTTGACAAAGGGAAGTTCCTCATCTTTAATTGCCATTAAAAAAGTGGTGTTACCTTCACGTAAGAAACCACCCGTGGAGGTTAGTTTAGTGGCTCTGTAATCGTTTTTGGTCAACTGTTTTTGTAACTCGTTAGCGTCTGCATCTTGAACAATTATTACCAAAAGTTTCATGTTTACCCTCCTGTAGGTAAATAGAAGGTAGCCTTGGTTACTTCATTATCACTAAGTAACTCGAGCGTTCCTCTATGTGAAAGTGCAACAGCGTGGCTTACTCTTAGTCCTAAACCTTCTTCAACGGGATGCGTGAAGCCCATGCCATTGTCTTGAATTTCAAGAAATACCTTGGTTTTTAGTTCTCCTGTTTTTATGATTACTTTACCCATCTTTGTAAATCGAAGGGCATTCGCTAATAAATTATTAATTGCCTGAACCATGAGTCTTTCATCTCCAAGAGCAGGTGCTGGCTTATTATCGAGCAGAAGTTCAAGCTCTTTCTCAAGGGCTAAAGGTAAAAAACGATCATAGGCATCAGCAGCAAGGTCAGCTAAATTTAAAGGTTTCAAGGTTATTTCTCCAGCTTCTGCTTTTGAAAGGGCTAGTAAGTTTTGTGCTAACGTTTCAAGACGTAGCGCTTCACGATGAAGCCTAGTTAAAAATTCTGGACTAGCCGGCACTTTTTTGCTTTTTGCTGCTTCTAAGCCTGCTCGCAATGCTGAAATTGGTGTACGTAGCTCATGAGCTGCATACGCTAAAAATTGCTGTTCGCGTTGCCGTTGGCTTTTAAGTCGACTCAGTAAATGTGAGAAACTACGAGCAAGCTTAGCTGGTTCATCTTGACCTGGTACATGAGGTAAGGTTTCAATCGTTTCAAATTTATGAGTAGCTTCTGTTAGTTCTTTCAATGGACGTAAAGCCCGACCGACACTAAACCAAGCAGCCCCTGCTGCTAACAAAGTCAACACAAAACTAAGCGGAAAAGCAATCGTTGTATAGGGTGCTAATATTTCCCAAGTACCAACTAATGGCCTGCCTACTTCAACTGTTATCCCTTCTTCAAGCGCTACAAAACTATAGACACGCCAGGCAGATACGCTCCGAGCACCCTCTTCACCAAGTAAACCTTCAGGATCAAGAGGACGCGGTGCATTAATAACGCCACCTTCCCATAACAGTTGCCCATCAAGATAAACTTGGGCGGCACTTAGCCCACTTTCATCTGTTAAATAGCTTTCAACCACTGCAGGAATGCGCACAAAATCACCAGATCGAAAGACTGCAGCATCATAAATGACTTCAGCCAGCAAACGACTTTCCCTATCAAGCTCAGCTAAACGCAAACTTAATAAGGACCAATAGGTAATCCCTAAACCTAAGCCTAAACCTGAAAGGGTAAGTATTGAAGCTATAAGGGCAAGTTTAAGCCTGAGACTCATGCATTAACCTAAATGACGGTAGCCCTTACCCCGCACCGTTTCAATGATCTCTTCAGCCACTTTAGCTCGTAAGTTTTTCATATACACGTCGATGAGATTAGAAGGGCTTTCATAATCAAAACCCCAGACACGATCTAGTATTTCTTCACGACTAAATACCCGACCTGGGTTTATCATCAACAACTCCAATATCTCATACTCTTTAGCAGTGAGCTTAACGGGCACGTCTTGAACACGAACTTGCTGCTCTTCGGGAAGTAGAACTGTATCTTGCCATTTAATGCAGCGCGGACGAACCTCTCCACGGCGATATAAAGCTTTTAATCTGGCAACTAACTCAGCTAGAGCAAAAGGTTTAGCCAAATAATCATCTCCATACTCGAGTCCTCGCACGCGGTCAAGCAGGGTTTCACGTGCTGTTAGAAAAAGTACTGGTTGCCTAAACTTAGCTTCTCTTAGCTGTTCGGCAAACACAAAGCCTGCTTCTTTGCCTTCGGGTAACATGACATCTAACACAATTACATCCACAGGATGTTGCCATACGGCCTGCCATGCAGAGTCCGCTGATGCTGCCGTAAAAACTTCAAATCCATGTGCTACTAGCCCCTCTTCAAGTGTTTGTGCTAGCGCGAGTTCATCTTCAACTACAAGCAATTTAATCTTATTTGCCATTTTGCCTCATGCGCATTAGCTTAAGCTAATGCCATGAAGCCAATATGAAATACCCATAACTTATGAGTATTTTGTATCTCAAAGCATTTCATTTTCGATTCACCTAAAAGCTTTATCTTAAATTTAATAAATATAAACTCTCTAAGGAAGGTAATAGATAAAATAGTCTCTGCA
>CAZWJZ010000402.1:0-4150 GCA_964634665.1 uncultured bacterium
TCCATTCCTATACTTCAGCACCTTGACTTATTTGAATGGTGTGCGTAAGTCCTAACCTTTTACGGCACCAGCGGCAAGACCTTGCACAACAAAGCGTTGAGCAAAGTAATAAAGCAGCATTACTGGAACGGCAGATGAAACTGCTCCAGCCATAATTAATCCCCATCTGAAGACATCACCAGTGATTAAGTAACCAATGGCGACAGGAACAGTTTGCATTGACGGTGAAGTTATAAAGATTAGTGCAAATAAAAACTCATTCCAGGCTGCCGTGAAGGTAAACACACTAACTGCTATAAGTCCAGGGGCTGTTAAAGGTAACAAAATTCTAAAAAAAGCCTGAACACGAGTGGCACCATCAACTCGTGCTTGCTCTTCTAAGTCTACAGGGATGCCTTTAAAATAGCCCATGAGCAACCAAGTGCTTAAAGGCGCTGCAAAAGTTAGGTATATAAAAACCAAACCATGTAAAGTATTACCTAGGTCAAGCCTCGCAATTATTACGGATAGAGGGATAAAGAGCAAAGCTCCTGGCGTTAGGTAACTAAATAGAATAAGTCGCCCCAACCAGTTTCTAAAGAGATAGCGTAGCCGCACCAGACTGTAAGCTGCCATAGCGCTAAATAGCACTGATATAAAGGTTGCGGACCCAGCTACAATTAGACTATTACGAATATTCGTCAGAAAATCTCGTTTGGTGAAAAGTTCAATGTAGTTATCTAGATTGGCATTTATTGGTAGCAAAGAAGGCGTTCGGTAAATGTCTTTGGGACTTTTTAAGGAAATCATGACCATGTAGTAAATTGGGAATAGAATGGCTAAGGCAAGTAGCACTAGCAATGTGTAGTAAATGATTTTTTGTGTCAAAGTTGTTCTATTAAGCATAACTATTCATCCTGTAAAAGTACGGCGATAATAAAGATTAAGACTGCAAAGACAGGCAGCATAGCTACAGCTACGGCGGCTGCCTCACCAATACGCAAACTCTGTAAGCTGTAATATGCTAATACTGGAAAGGTTATGGTCGCGTTTGAGGGACCGCCACCTGTCATTAGAAACACAGCTTCAAAACTATTTGTTGTTGCAATAGTTGAGACTAGAATGACGACAAGCACAACATGTCGAATACTAGGTAAGGTGACATGCCGAAATCGCTTCCAAGCATTTGCACCATCCAGAACAGCGGCTTCATAAAGCTCTTGTGGAACAGTTTGTAAGGCAGCTAAAAAAGATATTACCCAAAAAGGAAAACCCCGCCAGACGCTAGCTGCAATAACACTTGGCATGGCAAGTGCCTTGCTACTTAAAAATTCGATGTGAGTATCAACCAAGCCGAGGCTGATTAGAATGTAGTTTATTGCGCCACCCTGAGGAACTAAAAGCAGTTTCCAAGTAATAAAAGCAACAAAAGCAGGCATTGCCCAAGGTAGTAAGATAAGTCCACGCCAGAACCGCCGAGCAAAGATTTGCTGATTTAGTAAAACAGCTATACCGAGACCCAAAAAGAGTTTAAGTGTTTGTACAGCAGTTACCATAATAATTGTATTTCTGATTGAGGCAATAAAGCTAGGCTGGCCCATCAAATAACGGTAGTTTCCAAAACCTATGAACTTTCCCTCCGACCCTATCATGCGGTCACTAAAACTAATAAAGATTGCAAAGAAAAAAGGGTATAGCACCAGTACTAAGATGCAAACAACTAAGGGTGCTACCAGTAAATAGCCCAGCAAGCTTTCAGATTGCCGTTGGGTAAAGCGTGCAGGTCTTAGGGGCTTAGAAAGTGGCTGTTGGGACACGGAGAACCTCGGAACGCTAGCGTTTGAACAGGATAGAAAAAAGCATGTACAAGGATAAGCTTGCCGCTTAGCTCCTTGCACATGTGATTTAGATTCAAGTCTTAGTTATTCTTATCGTAAATAGCCTGGCAAGCTTGTTGTGTTTCAGCAATCGACTCATCGATACTTAAACCATCTACAATGATTCGTTGTACCATTTTAGGTGTTAAGAAGTTAGTTTGGTATTCCGCAAAAGCGGTGTTGTCAATGTCAGGAAAAGAACCTGGCGTGCCATTTAAAGCTACATCAAGCAGGCCGATATGAACTGGGCTTTCAGTGAAGACGGGAAAGTCTAACTGGCTTTGTAAAGCTGGACCATATATCGCTGCATTCATATAAGCCGACATGAACTCGTCTTCGCTTAAGAATTTGAATAAATCTTTGGCAAGCTCTTTCTTTTCATCACTTGTACTTGTAGGAATAGAGCGTACTACCGTACTAACCGGAGCAATTTGCATTACAGGTCCTGCAGGTAAAGCTGAGAACCTTGAGCCTTCTAGTAATTCTGGATCGTTTTCTTTAATGTTCAAGTAAACACTTCCAGGATTAGCTATAAAGATGGCATTACCAGCTTGATAAGCAGTATTGTCACCGCCACCATCCCAAGTAACTGCGCCAGGAGGAAAAAGTCCATCATTAAATGCAGTTGTTATCCATTCAAGAAACGATCTTGTTTCAGAACTATCTAGGGTACAGGTGGTACCACTATCGTCAGCTACACGTCCACCCCAAGATTGCAGCATAGTAGTTGTTATGTTGGCGTCACCCACATTTGATAATGCAAAACCCATTCCGTAGGTATTTGGTGGATTCTGAGCTGTAGCCATTTGAGATAGCTCTTCCCAGGTTTTAGGTGCTTCACTATATCCAGCTGGCTCTAAAACGTCATTACGACGATAAAGAATATTGGCATTACTCGCAGCATAGGGAATTCCGTAAATGTTTCCACCAAAGCCTTCAGATGTGATGACTGAATTCACAGACTCGAGCCAGCCACCGTGAGTATCACCAATTTCATTGTACAAATCGTTGAGTGGTTCTAGTTGTTCACTTTGACTTAGTAGCAATGCAAAATCACGCCCTAAATCAAGAGCATCAGGCATAGTGCCGGCTTCAATGGCGGCTGAGACTCGTTGTACGGTTTCGTTTTGGTTAATCATAACCACTTCAACCTCTATACCTTTGGCCTCACCCCACGCTTCAACACGCTCTACAAACATAGAGTTTGCGTCATCAGAAAAAATAAGCCCACCCCAGTAGACAAATTTTTCTTGACCTAACCCTAGTGATGCCATTGCCATGAAATAGAAAATGGACAAAACTATGATAGGACCTCTTACCTTGATGTGTTTCACAAAGACACTCCCTTTCCTAATTGATATTTACTTCCTCAAACCAAATAGATGAAGTAAAAAGTAATGGATCTACTGCAAAAAGCCATCCACATACACAAGTTGAATAATTGTAAACATGGTATGCTTTCCTTTCGTCAATGTCAAGGCAAGATAGTTTTTTGAGGGTTAATAAAAAACGGCTTTTTATCTTTTGACCATCTTTTACAAGCCATAAAGACAGCAAACTTCTTTAAAGTACCTGACCAGTAAGTTAAGGATCGGCTAAAGTTTTTTGTGATCAGAAAGCGCTTAGGTTTCAGCATCTGTAAAAACGCTAAGCATGGGCTGGAAATGCTAAAAAATGTTTGGCATTTTACTGCCTTTTGAAACTCAGCTTTTTTAGCGTCATTTTAATTGGTTGGGCTAAGGCTTTCCTAAAGTGCTTAAGCGCTTCAAATGTTTCACCTTCTCAGCTAACGACGATATGACTTAGGCTAACGTCTATACCAATTTCTTGATGTTGCTTCTGCGAGTTACTGCTTCCTTACCCGATATATTGCTTTGTACCAGTAACCGTCGCCAGATCATTGGGCATATGTGTCTAATGGAAAGTTTATGTTGGTAGTTTAAACCAATGACTGGCTTACCCCCTGCTTTTTTGCAGACTTCTTATCGAAGTCGGGTTATAGGGTTTTCTAAAACCCCCTGCTTTCGTTGAGGGAATCAAAGAGTAAAACCAAGGGCAAACCTAAGGGCTTCTTCAGCATCTAGCATTTTGTTAAGGCTTAAGGTAGTAATGTGGTTTGTTAATTTATTCTTTGGGATGGTAACAATATTATCAAAGTTAGCGACACAAGCATTAAGCAAGCCATCATCTTGATCTAAGTAGACTTCTGAAGGAATACCTCTAATCGTTGACGTTATAGCCGCGTTTCCGCACCCCTAAATATACATTTCGAAGAATTAACAGTTTTCCCTTCC
>CAZWJZ010000403.1:0-4147 GCA_964634665.1 uncultured bacterium
TACGGCTGCGTTAGGCTTATCTGCTATTCTGGCAAATTCGGTAGAGCTTTTGCTGTTGTTAAGTATGCAGGTGCATTTTACCTCATTTATTTGGCTGTAAAAAGCATTGTTCAATTTAATCATAAGCCATTAACAGCTCTGAATTTAGAGTCAGCTAAACCAAAGTCAAGAGCAGCTTTTTTTCAGGGCTTTACAACCATGCTGCTTAACCCTAAAGCTGCTCTTTATTACTTTGCTTTTCTACCTCAGTTTGTTAACCCAGAGGCGTCAGCTATTTTGCAAATGCTTAGCTTAGGATTCATTCAGGCTTTTGCTGCTTTGACAGTTTACAGTTTACTGGTTCTGCTGGCAGATTCTGCTCGTTCGCTTTTGCAAAACAATACTAAGTTTCAGCGTTCACAAAAACTCATTACGGGTCTAAGCTACTTAGTCTTAGGAATAGCTGTTGCTTTAGGGGGTCGTAAGTAAGGCAGTCACTAAGGCTAAACGCTCGAGTGTTTCAGTAATACGAATATGCTCGTGCCTAGCATGCGCGCCAGCTCCTGAAGAGCCCAAGCCATCTATAGTTGCAATGCCCAAGGCAGATGTGAAGTTACCATCTGAACCACCACCCACAATGACTGCCTCTAAATCTATGCTCATGGCATCCATATAGCTTTTAAGTTCTGCAAATAAAGCTTGGTTTTGTTCGGTGTACTCCATAGGGGGCCTATTAATACCGCCTGAAACTTCAATCTTAACCCTACTATCTTGTGGTTTATAATCATAAATAGCTTTTTCAACACGATCTGCTTCAGCCAGCGTACTGGCACGCATATCAATCTCGCAGCTAGCCTCTTCACAAATGACATTAGAAACCGTTCCTGCTCTAGCGACCGTAACATTTACGGTGGTACCTTTATCGTAATCAGTTAAAGCTTCAGCAAACAACAAGAAATGTGCCAACTCTCGTAACGCACTCGAGCCGTCTTTGGGGTTGTTGCCTGCATGGGCGCTTATGCCTGTGAATTTAAGCCAGAATCCGCCTATGCCTTTGCGACCTATTTTGAGTGCGCCATCATCTCGGCTGGGTTCTAGTACGAGTACACGGTCGTGTTCTAGGGCGAGTGTTTCTATGAGGTTTTTAGACTGAGTACTACCTTTTTCTTCATCTGAGGTGAGTAGTAGCGTGACTGGACCTTTTAAGTTTAGCTTTTCTTGTTTGGCTAACTTTACGGCAAATAAACTTGTTATGATGCCGGCTTTCATGTCCATTGTGCCCGGGCCAGAAAAAATATTACCCTCTTGTTTTACGGGCATTTGTTCTAAGGTGCCTACGGGCCAAACGGTATCAAAATGACACAGGATTAGTGTTTTAATAGGGCCTGTGGCTGCGTAGCGCGCTATGAGTTGATCGCCAACTTGTTCTTTGTCTACGCGCTCTAGCTGCCAGCCATCTTCACTTAGAATGTTTGTTAAATGGTCAGCAACACGGTCGTTAGCAGCTTTATCTCCCGTAGGTGATTCTAGCTTAACTAGATCTGTGAGTTGGCTTAAGTAGGCATCTTTTTGGGTTTGGGCTAGGTCTTTTAAATTCATAACACTATCCTAACAAGCCTAATGCTCATTAGGATAGCGTCTGCACCTTAAGGAGCTACAACAGGGGCAGGTCCTTGCACAACGACAGTGATAGGGTCTGCTAAGAACGTACCAAATAGGGCATTTGTTGCTGATAAAGCATAAGTATAAGTTCCAGCAGCTGGAGGTACATCTGGATAAGCTCGAGCTGTAGTTAATAAGGTTCCATTCTCAGGAATATTAACAATATTGATACCATCACTTCTTGTTAGCGTATAAGCTGTAACATTACCGCGAATACCCCAACTAAGATTTACGGGTGAGCCCTGCGCAACTTCATCGGTTGCAGCTTTAAAGTCAGTAATAATAACAGGTTCAACTTTTACCTCAAAACTCAAGCTTTGCGGCGCACCAAAAGCATTACTAGCCGTTAAGGTATAGCTAAAATTACCGGCAGCTGCTGGTGTATTAGTAAAAGAGCGCGCGCCCGTTGGAATTGCAGGTGAAGTAGCAAAAGGCGGGGTGCGGGAAAGACTAAAACTAATAGGTTCAGAACCAGCAACAACCCAAGATAAAGGAAGCGCTTCACCTAAAGCAATAACTGTTTCTGGTGCAGAAAAACTTGTTAAGTCAACAGGATTACCCGCCTGAACAGTTAAGACTGAAGGGGCACTCGAGCCAAATGCATTGCTTGCAATGAGGGTATAGCTGTAAGTGGTGGGTGTGTCTGTAGGACTCGTTAAGGTTCGTGTCACGGTTCTGGCGGCAACAGCTAAAGGAATAGCTGTTGCATTTTCCCTAAGGCTAATAGCTGTTAATGCTGCAGGTGCAGGAATGGTCCAGTTAAGCTTCACACTCGAGCCTGAGGTGACAGTATCATCGCCACCTTCTATTACAAATGTTGAAATGCTTGGGGCGTCGCCTACCAAGACGGTTAAGCTTTCGCTGCTTGTGCCTCCTAGGCCATTGGTAACAGTGAGTGTGTAAGTAGCGGTTGCGCCCGTAACATCGCTAAAGGTATCTGTAAGTAGGGTGCTCGTGGTTAGGGTTGTTGTCGTTGTACCAATAGTTTTTGTTAGTACGCTACTTAAGGGTGCTTCGCCTGCTAACGTCCAGTTAAGGGTTACGCTGTCTGCTGCGGTTATGTCGATAACGGTGGGTGTGCCGTCATCGGGGTCATCGATAGCGGTAAAGGAAATAGTGGTGGCGTCGCCTATAGAGACGATAGCTACGGCTTCGGTACTGCTTCCAGAAGCACTATTTGCAACTAAAGTGTAAGTTGTTGTTTCTGTTGGGTTAACAATTAAACTGTCAATGAGTTCCTTGCCACTAATGTCTATAACTTGAGGGGTTTCTTGGGCTTCTGTTTGTGAACTTAGACTTAGGCTTACATCAGTATTGCCAAGGGTTCTGACACCCCAAAAAAGCGTGGCCTCTTGACCAGCAATGACTTTTGCAGGGGTAGCTTCAAAACGATTAACCAAAGGCGGAGGTAGATTAAAAATAGCGTCAACCGTGACAATGCCGGGGCCAGTTTGGGTTACACGACAAAAACGCCCATCTGCACCTTCTACGGTTGGGCAACCTTGCCAACCTGCAAAGATGGATTCAGTGCTAGCGTCTGCTATGGCTTCTAGAACAAGCGTATAGCCACTGGCTGGACCACTTGCTGAGCAGTCAGAACCACAGTTGATTTCAGTACTACTAGGAAGATCTCGAATGACACCTAGACCTGTGCCTGACTTTGTGACAGCAATGGTTGCTTTGGTTCTTACTAATGCTATGTTGATAGTTCTTGTTTTATCCATTATGACAGTACAAGTACCAGTACCATTGCAACCTTCTACATCATTCCAACCGGTAAACTCAGAATCTTCAGCAGGACTAACTGTAAGTGTCACATTTGTATTCTCGGTAAAGACAAAAGAGCAGCCATTGCCTCCTTCTTCATCACAGTTTATGCCTTCTGGGGAACTTGTCGTGGTTCCGGCACCCGAAGCACTATTTATTATGGTTAAACGAAATGAACCAAGAGGAGGAGAGGCTTGTACAGCTGTTGTAGTTGTTTTACTCAAGTCTGTTGGGTTTTCACCCTTGCTATTTTTAGCGCTTACTGCGTAGCGAAAGGTTTTATTGATGTCTTCTGTTGAAATAGTATCTCTATGACTTGTGGAGTTTGCAGGTTTTTCGGTTAAGACTGTAAAGGCTTGAACTTGCAAAGTTGCAGGGTTAAGCTCTTCACGGTATATAACAAAACCTGTTTCGTTATTGCTGTTATCTTTCCAGCTTATGTTTATTGCGTTTGTTTCAGAAACAGCAGTTACTTGAGAAGGTGCTGCTGGCGGTGTTACTTCATTACCGCTTCCGCCACCGCCACCGCAAGCAGCAAGAAAACTTAGAATAGTAATTATTATTAGGCTGTGCTTTAAGTTCAGCATGTGTTAACCTCGTTTACATATTACAGTGTAGTTGATTATTGAAAAGCACACCACACTTATGAAGGCATTATGAATAGTATGCCTTCAAAAAGTAAGTCCTTACGTATAACAGCTTAAGCTAACTATAGTTTTAGTTTGTGAGTGTGCCTGCC
>CAZWJZ010000404.1:0-4098 GCA_964634665.1 uncultured bacterium
TTTCATCTGGTGGGGTAACACCGCCACCTGGTGGGGGTACATATATGTTTACAGGTTCACCGTCAAAGTCGGGGTCAGCAAAGAGTTTGGTGGCATTTCTGAAATCCATTATCGTGAAGTACATTTTTTCAAAGGCTTCGTTTATGCGTGTGCCTCTACCTATAATTTGTTTAAATTCAGTCATGCTGTTTATGGTTCTATCTAGCACTATGAGTTTGCAGGTTTGGGCATCTACGCCTGTGGTCATAAGTTGACTGGTGGTTGCTATGACTGGGTAGGGGCTTTCAGGCATGATGAAGTTATCTAACTCTGCTTTACCTATGTCGTTATCACCTGTTATGCGCATGACGTACTTGCGGCTTTGTTGCGCCATGTCTGGGCTGGCATTAACTAGTGCTTGCCTCATGCGTTCAGCATGGTCTATGTCTTCACAAAAGACTATGGTTTTGTTAAAAGGGTCTGTGTTGGCTAGGTATTCAGTTACTTTTTGTGCAACGGTGCTTGTACGTTTTTCTAGTATGAGTTCACGTTCCATGTCTTGAACGTTGTATTCACGGTCTGGTATCAGGTTTCCGTGTTTATCTTTCTGGCCTGCGCTGGGTCGCCAGCCTAAGTCTTTATCTAGGTTTATGCGTATGACTTTGTAGGGTGCTAAGAAGCCATCTTGTACGCCTTGCTTTAGTGAGTAGGTGTAGATGGGTTCACCAAAGTAATCTATGTTTGAAACGTACTTGGTTTCTTTGGGTGTGGCGGTTAAGCCTAGTTGGGTTGCGTCTTTAAAGTAATCAAGTATTTCTCGCCATTCACTGTCTTCTTTTGCACTACCACGGTGGCATTCATCTATAACGATTAAGTCAAAGAAGTCAGGGCTGAATTTCTTGTAGGTTTTCTGGTTTTCTTCTGTTCCTGTCATGGCTTGGTAGAGCGATAAGTAGATTTCAAAGCTTTTGTCTGCTTCTCGGTTTTGTATTTTGGTCATGGCTGAACCAAAGGGTTTAAAGTCATTGGTTTTGGTTTGATCTACCAGTATGTTTCTATCTGCCAAGAATAAAATTCGTTTTTTTGTTCCTGCCTTCCATAGTCGCCAGATGATCTGAAAAGCGGTGTAGGTTTTACCTGTACCTGTTGCCATGACTAGAAGTAAGCGGTTTTGTTGTTTGGCTACCGCTTCCATAACTCTGTTAATAGCTTTTCGTTGATAATAGCGGGGTTTTTTGCCACTGCCATCTGCGTAGTAATCTTGCGTAACGATTTGTTCAGCTTTGCCTTCAGTTATACCTTTGTAGTTTTTGTATTTCTGCCAGAGGGTTTCTGGACTTGGGAAAGCGTTTAAGTTTAGTTCTTTTTCTAGCGCTTCACTTTGACCTGAGTTATCTCGAAATAAAAAGCCATCACCATTTGAACTAAACACAAAAGGAATATCTAGCATTTCGCCATACTCTAAAGCTTGCTGCATTCCTGCCCCAAGGGATTGTTTATTATCTTTTGCTTCTATGATAGCTATGGGTAGATTGGCTTTGTGGTAAAGAATGTAATCAGCGCGTTTGGTTTCTCCCCTTTTAACCTTTTTACCGCGCACCATGATTTGACCACTGGTAAATGTAACTTCTTCTCTGACTTGCGTCATCATATTCCAGCCTGCTTGTTTTACCGCTGGTGCAATAAATTTGGTGCATATATCACGTTCTGATAGGTCTTTTTTGTTTATCCCCTCACTCATTTAAGTATTAGACCATAGTTTTATGTTTTGGTGAATAGAATTTTTTCTCACCCCTATTTGAGCAGCATTCATTTTCTGAAATTCTTATTGCGATAGTCTCGGAAGGCTGAAAGTTTTTTTTAACTACTGTTAGGTAGTTTGGTTATTTAATTATTGAATTCAATAATTATTGTATTATTGTTTGCTTTAATTACAGTATATACTTAGTGCATGTCAAAAACGATTGCTCTTATTAATCGTAAAGGTGGCGTGGGTAAAACCACTTCTGCTTGTTACATTGCTGCTTGCTTAAGTGCTAAAGGCTTTCCCGTATTAGGTTTAGATTTAGATCCTGAGCAGTCATGGCTTAACTGGTACGCGCAGGATGTTCTGCCTTATGAGGTTAAAGAATCGACCTTATCGAAACTCGAGCGGGACATTAATGCGTTTGATGGGTTTGTGGTGGTTGATAGTCCGCCTAACTCTCGTGATGCTATTGAAGATATTCCAATGCTGGCTGATGAGGTCATTGTGCCGCTTGCTCCAACGGTTCTTGATGTTAATCGCTTGCTGGGTACGGTCAAGGCTGTAGCGAAGGCTGAGAAGTTAAGGGATAAGCCTTTAGGTTCGGTGCTTTTGGTTCGTTACAGGCAAGGCCTTAATCTTGCTAAAACAGTTACGGAAGCTTTAGATGAACAGGGTTTTCCTTTGCTTGAAAGTCGAATTAGGCAGTTAACGCGCTATGAAGAGATGGCTGCACCTTCTTATTTAGAGGAGTACGAGCGTGTTCTTAAAGAAATTGAGGTGCTGTAATGCCAGCTAAAGGTAAAAGTGCAAGTGCTATTAAAGGTATGCTGCAAGATGATCATACGGAAGCCATTAATTCAATAACTACTGAATTGAATAATTCAATAATTATTGAAAAAGATAACGCTACTAAAAAGGATACGCATGTGCAAAAACAAATCTATATTAGTCAAGAAGTTATAGCTCAAACAGAAATGCATTTAATTAAGCAGAAGCTTGAAACCAAACAACACACTAGCTTTAGCGCCTTTGTCGAAGAAGCCCTAAAAGAAAAACTCGAGCGTGAAACTAAATAATTCAATAATTATTGAATTACACAACAAATAAAAGCTACACACAAAGGTGTAGCCTTGGTTCAGTATCAAGGTTTCGTGAACTAATCTTGAGGCAAAGCGTAGATGCCTTCAGCAATATCTAAATCGGTAACCGTGCCATAAATGGCTGCTACATCTAAAGCATCTTGCAAGTTAGTAAACGCAGTCGCTTCAGATAGACCATCACCACCAGCAGGTGCAGCTGCGTCTACATAAAGCACTGTGGGTAAGGTATCAGAAACTTTAAGGACTGAAGTTCCTTGTCCTAAAAAGTAAGGCTCGAGTATCGCGTCATAAGAAACAATGCCGATATTTCCAGTTTGTTGCGTCAAGGTAAACGCTTGGCAATTCGTATGATAAGGCGCACATAAATGGTAATCACCTGGCATTAAGTTGACTATTTCAGTTGCAATGTTGTTGTAACCACCCACCCAGCTGATTGTTACCGGGCCTGTAAAGTTAAATCTGCTGTGGCTAAGCATGCTTGTATCTACTGTAAAGTCTAATCCAGTGACTGAGAGGGTAGTACTGTTGTTGCCATCAAAAAAGTCATCAAGAGATGCATCATAAGTGATTACACCTGATGAACTCATGGTAAAAGCAATGCAGTTGGTGTTGTAGGGGGCACAAAAAGCATAATTTCCGGGCAAAATATTAACAGCTTGGCTGCCGTAATTCGTAAACCCAATAATAATCGAATTAAGGGTTTCATTCATTATGTTAAATCTTGTGTGACTCAAGGCCGAGGTTTCCAAGGTAAAGTCAAAGCCTGTAACTGTGAGGGTTGACGTACCAATACCAGAAAGCCAAGTATCAAAGGGTGCTGCGTAACTGATTAAACCATCAGGTCCATTAGGGTCAACTTCAACTGAAAAAGGTAAACAATTGGTATGGTAAGGCGCACAAAAAAAGTAATCGCCAGGTAAGAGTGTGGCTGTCTGGCTGCCATTGTTGTTATAGCCAATTACTGATTGATGTTCAAGTTCATCTTTTAGGTTAAAGCGGTAGTGGCTCAAAGCACTTGTTTCTAACGTTATGTCCAAACCATTTACTACTAAGGCTTTTGTTCCCGCCCCTTCAAAGTAAGCGTCCACACTCGAGTCATATTGAAAATCGCCGGAGCTATCAACGCTAAATGGCAAACAGTACCTGTTGTAAGGAGCGCAAAAAAGGTAGTTGCCAGTAGTTAAATTAAGGTCTTTTACTCCGTTGTTACTGAAGTTAAAAGATTGTGTAGTCGGGTCATTTTTAATGTTGAAAAAAGCTGCACTTAAGTTA
>CAZWJZ010000405.1:0-4079 GCA_964634665.1 uncultured bacterium
TCTCCCGACCAGGGGGAAAGCTGGAACTATCTGTCAGCAATTCAGTCCCAGGCTCCTGACCGTCACTTTGTGAACCGCTACTACGCCAGCCCTGTCCTACTAGCAGATGGACGTATGCTGGTGGCACTTCGTTGCCAGATTGATGCCGTCAATGCTTGGCCCGAACTGTTTGAGTCTGTTGATGGGGGGCGAAGCTGGACATTTTTATCTCGACCGACTGATTGGGGTGGACCTTCACACCTCAGTTTGTTAGATGATGGGCGGTTGCTACTTGTCTACGGCTACCGCATTAAACCTTACGGCATTCGCGCAAGACTATCTGAAGACAACGGTAAAAGCTGGGGAGGAGAACTCATCCTACGCGATGACGCGGGCTCATGGGATCTAGGCTATCCGCTCACTGTCAAGCTTGAAGGAGGCAAGGTCATGGTAGCTTACTATTTTAACCGAGCAGATGATGAGACTCAGCTTGACGGAGGCGTCAGGCATATTGCTGGCACCATATTTACGCCTTGAAGCTATGATTTTTACCCTTTAAGGCAGGTAAACCTTTCTAAACACCTGTTTTGGTATCATCTTTTTCATGCAAGACCCGCAACTAAAACCTACGAGATGCGTAAATCTAAAGCTGTAGAAAACACTTATGACTGATAACTCAAAAAATTCCCAACAAACACTAGAAGAACAAGCGATGCAAATGTTGCTCGAGTGGCTCGTTCACGGACAAGCTAAACCAGGACAAGCGCTACCTTTGCGAGAATTTTCGGCAAACAATGGCATGAGCCGAACCCCACTTCGAGCTGCAGCAGGTCGGCTTCACGAGCAGGGTCTACTCGATTATGATCCGCGCTACGGCTTTACAGTAACCATTCCAACCAAAGAAGGTCTGCTTGAGTTTTTTGACTTGCGTATTATGGTTGAGACCTACGCAGTAAAGCGTATTATTCGAGCGCAGGCCCCCATCCCAGTTGAGTTTAGTAGCATCGTCAAAGATGCTGAAGACCTTGCCCCCAGAATTGTTGCTGAGCCTGAACTCAATAATCGCTTTTGGCGTCTGGATGTTCGGTTTCACCGCAGCATTTTGATACTGGCGGGCAATCAACGACTGCTGGAATTATGGGATCAACTCCTGGTCAACATACGCGTTTACCAACTTGGTAAACGCATACCTTTGTCAGAAAAACGCTTTGCACTAACTGCACAAGAACATGGGGCGCTGCTTAAGGCCTTGCGTGCCTATGATGAAAGAACGGCGATTCAACTACTGACCGAACACCTTCTCCGTATACAGGAACAAACCATTGCGAGTGCGCTTGCAGAGTTATCTGACGAACCCGATTGGATTAATAAGCTTGCCCCCTCTAACTATCCAGATTAACCGCTACCAATTGCCTCTACCTTTTCATGCGCTTTGTAAACGTGCTCTGGTGGTACTGGTAGCATGTAACGTCACTAAATCTATGAGGTCTAAATAAATTATATGGACGTTCTCGTACTGGCGGATGATCTGACAGGTGCACTCGAAGTAGGCACAAGTTTTGCCCAAAGAGGTTTTAAAGCAGGTGTTTACCCCGATCACAAAACCAAACCAACAGACTGTGTTTCGGTCATTACTACAAATACCAGAAGCCACCAAGCTAGGGTTGGTGACAGCTACCATCGACTACGAAAGACCATACAGGCGCATCATGGGTTTATATACAAAAAAGTAGATTCAGCCTTGCGAGGGCAAATTAAACAAGAACTCGAGCAGCTTTGGTATATGGGCTTTAGACAGTTTGTGATTGCGCCTGCCTACCCTAAGTTAGGACGAGAAACCAAAGCTGGAAAGCAATATTTATATGGGCGCTTAGTTACAGAATCGTTTGCTAGTTTTGACCCGTTAAGCCCTATAAGCACGGCAGCGATTGCAGATCTACTGCCAGAAATCATGCAAAAATATTGTCGTTTAGTTCCTTACTTAAATAACGAAACACTTAACACCCTTAATTTTGCCAGTCAAAACCAAGTGAGTATTATTGACATCAGCACAAATGAAGATTTGCAAAGCTTAGCAGCTTTCTTAGTTAAAGAAATGTACAAAGGCATTATCGTGGGAAGCAACGGCCTAGCTGAGGCTTTTGCTAATGAAATGGGTAGTGTACAGCAAAAACCCGAAAGACTACTTACATCCTTACTTATCATAAGTGGATCACATCATCCCGCGACGCACCGCCAATTAGATGTGCTCTTAGCTAGTGATATTGGAGTAGCTTCAAATCTGAATGAAGACCTGGCAAAGCCCATATACTTAATAGAGGTTGCTCGAGAAAAAGCCAATCCTCAAAAGGTTCAGGCGGTTTTACAGCAGCAGGTTTATGACTTTCTAGAAAGTCATAAACCTGCTGGCCTTTTTATTATAGGTGGCGAAACTGTTCGTATGGTTTTAAAAACTTTAGGTGTAGACCGACTTTACCCTGAAAGGGAACTGGCCGCAGGTGTACCCCTCAGTATTGTTCAGGGTGGCGACTTTGACGCTCAGCTATTGATTAGCAAATCAGGCGGCTTTGGCGATGAAAAGCTTCTGGTTCAAATCATAGAACAAATAATGCCTTAGGAGAAATTATGTCACAAACGTCTTTACCAAGACTTGCTATTACGATGGGCGACCCTGCCGGGGTAGGTCCCGAAATAATTGCCAAAGCCCTCTCGAACCCCGAGGTATTCCAACTTTGCCAGCCCATCGTCGTGGGTAATAAAGGCGTGATGACAAAAGCCGAAGTGTTAGTGGGTAAAGCACTTGAGCCTTATAAAATCATCAACTTTGACAATGTTAAAGACCATGACTGGGGCATAGTTCGTGCAGACTTTGGCAGGGCAGCTGCTGATTACATTGAACACGCCACGCAGCTTGCCTTAGCTAAAAAAGTAGCGGGCATGGTGACAGCGCCCATCCATAAAGAAGCCTTACGCATGGCAGGTGTCACGTTTCCTGGTCATACCGAAATGATTGCCAATTTGTGTGGCACAAAAAACTACGGCATGATGCTGGTCGGTCCAAGCTTTCGGGTGATTCATGTATCAACCCACGTCAGTCTAGCTGAGGCTATCAGGCGAGTTCAAACTGAGCGCATTTTCAATACCATTCAACTTGCTCACCATGCTCTTTTGAGAGAGGGTCTTGATAAACCACGCATTGCGGTTGCAGGTCTTAACCCTCACGCAGGTGAGGGAGGGTTATTTGGTGATGAAGAAGAAAAGTTCATTCGCCCCGCGATTAGCCACGCCCAAAACGAAGGTATCAATGCTTCAGGTCCCCATCCACCGGACACGGTATTTTGGCATGCTTCAAAAGGGCATTTTGATTTACTAGTCGCCATGTATCACGATCAGGGTCACATTCCTGCCAAGCTTGCAGCCTTTGATAAATCCGTCAATGTCACTGTAGGACTGCCTATCATTCGTAGTTCGGTTGACCACGGCACAGCCTTTGACATTGCAGGAACAGGGCAAGCCAGTGAGTCATCTTTACTCGAGGCTATTCGCTACGCTGCCAGAATCGCAAGGGAAAACTAAGATGTTAACCGGCAAAACAGCTGTCATTACAGGTGGTAGCAAAGGTATTGGGCTTGCTGCAGCTATAGCACTTGCTAGGCAAGGTGTAAACGTGGTGATTTCTGGAAGAGATAAAGCAACTCTTGACCAAGCCACTAAAACTTTAGCAACCTCAAATCCGCAAATTAGGGTTTTGGGTATTGCGGCGGATCTCTCAACCGAAGAAGGTGCAGAAAAACTAAAGAGGGAAACCCTAAGCCAGTTTGAGTGTGTTGACATTTTAGTTAATAACGTTGGTGTAGGCAAATATGCTCCGTTAGAAGACCTCAGCGCAAGTGACTACGACTGGCTAATGAATACCAATATGCGCTCGAGCTTTCTGTGTACAAAAGCCTTCCTGGAAAAAATGAAGACTTAACATAACGGTGTAATTATTTTCGTGTCATCTTTTACGGGTATACGTAGCTTGCCAACACAAACCGTTTATTGCACTAGTAGTCAACCAAACATCTATTGACGGATAAGTTAAAAGCAGGCATAGTGAG
>CAZWJZ010000406.1:0-4036 GCA_964634665.1 uncultured bacterium
AGACTTTTTCGTATTTACTGGCAGTTCCATGACTCATACTAAACTGATTGAATCGTGTCATAAGACTAAGAGAGTCTGAACTAAGTCCCTTAGGTCGGAATTATAAATGTTGTAAGACTTTGTAATTTAGCTTAATATAAGTTAAGCAAACTGATGGCATCTGATTTTACGATTCGAGAATTAAGATAGATCATATTTAAGGATTGTTCAGGGGCAAAGTTGTTCTGATTTTCTCAGGGATAGGCTACTTAAAAGCGCAACTCAGTCTTAGGCTTTTTGCTTTGCTGTTTCTTCATGCTTATCTACTAAAGCTGGCTGCGCTGATTCTATCTCTAATTCAACTGCTTCAGTTGTAGCTATTAAGGATTCTTCAGTATCTGTAATTTCGAGATCCACTTTACTTTGAGCATTACTATGATTTTCTTCTTGCATAAGAATACTATTGAGAATAAGTGCTAATGCGTGGCTTGTTATGTCATCTATCTCAGAGGTATTAATAACCGTTATGCCTTCCTCTTTGGCACGTTCTTGCAGATAAGTTTGAATCATACGAATCTCAGTAAAATGACCTAAGTACCGGTCTTTTTGTCTGCGTTGCAAAGTGCGTTCATCCCTAAGTGCAAAGTTATTTCGGTGTTGCTGTTCATCATCAGCAACAAGGATTAACTCAAAAACAGTGGCATCTTGAATGGCATCTAAATCAATAGCACCAGGCACCAAATGCGCACCCTCAATAATGATCGAATCTCCCTCTAAAAGACTACGTTCCACAATGCCTTTTAAGGCACTTGAAAGCTGCTGAACTTGGCTTTGAAAGCCCCTTAACACACGCTTCCTTTTAGGTTTCATGCTTTCGCCAGGCAGCACATCTGCTTGCCAAGCTGTAAAACTAGACAAATGCAAAGCAGGACTCAGCTGCTCACTAATGAGTGAGCGTAAGGCCTGACGAACCGCGTCAGAAGAAACAACCCGCTGAATACCCAAACGATACGCCAGCTCATAAGCTAAGGTTGATTTACCGACTCCTGCACTACCGCCAATTAAAACCATGAGGGGTTTACGGGCATTATGTACCGCCTGCATTAAGCCATAACGCTTCGCAAAAGAAGACCCCATCTCGGCACTTAAAAGCCTCTCAATCTCTGCATTTAAGTCAATTTGACTCAATACAACAGAGTTCCGCTTCCATAAGTTCCGCTCGAGCTTTTCTGTAAAGCTATAGGCTAGGGCTGGTTCTAAACCAATCGACATAAGCGAACGAGCCAGAACACCATGCGAAAAAGGAAAAATTTCACCAGAATCACTAATGACTTTAATGTCATTAAGCTTGTTATCTTGCTCATAGCGTATGCGCAACTCATGACCAAGTAAAGTCTCTATTTGCCTAGCTATAAGGTGATGCAGTTCTTGCCTTGCTACATACTCATAACCATGGCTACGTAAGTACTGCTCGAGTTGAGCAAACAAGCGACTAATATCTTTTTGTTTAATAGAGAACTTTTCTAAAGATTTTGAGATGAGCCTGCGGCTTAAGAGTGAGGTTGCCTCGGCTAAGTCAGGGTCTTCATTAGTATCTTCTTGAATTCTGATGGGTACAAAAGGAGGCGTTTGGGTCTTAAAGTTGTCAGCAACTGTCTTACTGATTTTTTCTTCTAAGCGTTTACTAAGATAGTTGCTTAGCTTATCAAGCTTAAGGGTTTTGCTGTTTTGTGACCGAATGTACTTTTCGGCATCTCGAGCAAAGTGAATAGCCTGTTCGGTACTTACACCTGCGCCTTGCAGCGATTCTACTAAGCCACCCAAACTAAAAGGATAATCATCATTTTTATGGCTTAACATAATGCTACGCTGCTTCATGACAGCAGTTTAGCAAGGAAAGAGCTTACAAGCATGCTGTGAGTAATGCGAAAAACAGACGTTTGTGGGCTTTAAACGAGAATTGCTTATAACTCATACACTAAGCATGCCTATGATGCCTTTTGAATATTGCTATACACTCGCTAAGCTCAAAGCGCAGTTTCTAAACATTAGGGCTGCAAACGCTCGAGTATCCAGTTGTTTTCTTCTAAGCGATACCTTAGGCGGTCATGCAGGCGATTAGGTCGACCTTGCCAAAACTCAATCTGAAAAGGCTTAAGCAGATAGCCTCCCCAGTAGTCAGGAAAGGGAATTTCCTCAGCATATTCTTGTTCTAAAGCTTTAAACTTAGCAGCCAATTCAGCTCGACTTGCAATAACCTCACTTTGCTCAGAGGCAACTGCGCCCATTTGTGAACCTGGCGGGCGAGTTCTAAAGTACGCTTCAGACGCCTCACGAGATAAACGAGAAACTGCACCCTCAATACGCACTTGACGTTCTAAAGTATCCCAGTAAAAACTAAGGGCAGCATAAGGATTTTCTTTTAAATTTTGCCCTTTGCGGCTCTTGTAATTACTGTAAAACACAAAGCCATCTTCACGAACATCTTTGAGTAAAACCATGCGGCTTGAAGGTTTACCCTCTGGACTAGCGGTTGCTAAATTCATAGCAGTGGGTTCTAGCAGTTCACTCTTTAAGGCTTCATCAAGCCAGTTTTGAAATTGATCTATGGGGTTGGCTGCTACATCTGTTTCATTAAGCGCAGAAGCGGTATAGCTTTTTCGAATATTGGCAACTGACATACGTCCAGTGTAAAGCTTTAGCTGCTTTGACACTGCACTTGGTAAAGCATTTGTCTGTTCATGCTTTACCAAGTTGCTTACAAAAGACTGTGGATAAAGTTATTCACAGTTCTTTAGAGTACTTTCAAGCAAGAATTTTGCCCTTTAGCAAAGAATTCCTAGATTTTCTTAAAAAATTCTATTCTGAGAAAATAAGACTTATCCACAGGGCTGTGGATAAGCTTGTGGATAAGTCTTTATAAAGCAAAGCGTGATGTGAAGATGGGGTCAGTATAAACAATAAAAGCTAAGCTATAACAGATGCTTGATTTATGGATGATACGGCATGGCGAAAGCAAATGGAACACGCAAGGCCGAACTCAGGGGCAGCATCCTAGTAAAGAAAATGGTTTAACTGAACTGGGTATAAGGCAAGCAAAAGCGCTAAAGAAAAGACTCGAGCTTGAAGCTTTTGACATAGTCTATAGTTCTGATTTACCGCGTGCTCTAGAAACTGCCAGCTTGTGTTTTCCTGATCTTGAGATTCAGCAGGATGCGCGTTTACGTGAAATTCATAGGGCTGGCTTGGCAGCTAAAACGCATGATGAGCGCAGTGAAGAGGAACGTAAAACCATTGCTTTTATAAAAGAAAATCGTTTTTTAAATCGCCCGCCTAAGGGTGAAAATTTTCAAGATGTCATGCTTAGAGTAGAAGACTGGCTTAAAGACCTACCTGAATCAGGCAAAATCATTGTTTTTACGCATGGGGGTGTCATTCGCTCAGTCTTAGCGCTTTTTATAGAATTTAAGCAGGCACGTTACTTTGATTTAGATAATACAGGCATAACAGAACTCAAACTAAGTAAAGACAAAACTCGAGTGCTTAGGGTGAATGATTGTGCTCATTTGGGTGCTTTTAACGGTTAGCTTGCTGTAATCGCGATAGGCTTATGGGCATGAGTTTAGAACTTTGGTTGATTCGGCATGGGCAGACTACTTGGAATGCAGAGGGGCGCATTCAGGGACAAACCAATTCACAGTTATCTGAATTAGGTATTCAGCAGGCGAAAAGATTAGCAGAGCGTTTAGAAGGAGAGCTATTTGATTTTACTTACTCTTCTGATTCTGATAGGGCTAGGCATACGGGTGAACTTGCTTTACCTAAAGCTGAATTGCAGTTTGATGAGCGTTTACGTGAAATTAGTTTTGGGCTTATAGAAGGCAAAACGTATGCTGAACTTAACGAAGAAGAGCAAGCTTGGTTTGAGCATTACCGCCAAGACCCTTATAACCAGAGTGTACCGCAGGGTGAAAGTTGGAAGCAGCATATTGAGCGTTTGGCTGCGTGGATGCAGGATTTACCTAGTGCGGGTCGAGCAGTTGCGTTTAGTCATGGG
>CAZWJZ010000407.1:0-4024 GCA_964634665.1 uncultured bacterium
CTCATAAGCCAGTAAAACCGTATTTCTTGATACTCCCAAGAGGCTAGCTTGCTGCCTACTCGACGGAAGCTGAGTTCCTGCTTTAAGCTCTGCCTTCAAAATAGCCTGCTGAAACGCCTCAAAAATTTGCAGATAAAATGCCTTTGAATCATCTAGCTGAATAAGCATGCTCGAGTGTAACAAACTGGTTCTGTTAAAGTAGTTAAAACTGGTTCTTTTATAGGTCCACTTGGCATGCTAGATTTTGCTTATGAATAGAAAAGTAGCCTTAAATGACGCCCTAAAGCAAATCCCTAATCCAAACGGAAAGCTATTTGCTACGGTTTTTAAACATGGTAGTTTAGAACTTGAATTGTACACGCCTAAAAACAATGATCCTCAACAGCCTCATAGTAAAGATGAAGTGTACATAGTAGCGAGCGGCTCAGGCACTTATGCACATGCAGATAAACGAGATTCCTTTGTCGCAGGAGACTTTTTGTTTGCAGAAGCAGGTCTAAGTCACCGCTTCGAAGATTTCAGTGAAGACTTTAAAGTATGGGTTTTATTTTACGGCCCACAAGGTGGAGAAAAAAATGCCTAACAATGCCTTTGGTCAAGCCATCAGTCATGACTTACAAAACTGGCAAGAACCCAGCTTTCCAGAACACCAAAATGTAATAGGAGCTTACTGCACACTCGAGCCTCTTAGCGTTGAAAAGCATGCTAAAGACTTGTTTTATGCCATGAGTAAAAGTAATGGCAGCATGTGGACTTATATGCCTTACGGGCCTTTTGAAACACTAAAAGAGTACGAGCAACTGTTAAGCGAACAAGCTAAAAGCCAAGACCCTCAGTTTTATGCCATAGTGCTTAATGAAAGCCAAAAAGCGGTTGGCGTGGCGAGCTACTTAAGAATTGCACCTAGCACCGGAAGCATTGAACTAGGGCACATTTCACTATCACCTGAGCTTCAAAAAACAAGCGCTGCAACCGAAGCCATGTACTTATTTATGAAGGGTGCTTTTGACTTAGGCTACCGCCGGTTTGAATGGAAGTGTGACGAGCTAAACCAAGCTTCCTGCCGAGCAGCAGAGCGCTTAGGCTTATCTTACGAAGGTATTTTTAGGCAAGCCACGCATTACAAAAACCGCAATAGAGATACCGCCTGGTTTGCTGCCATAGATTCAGAATGGCCAGCCTTAAAACAAGCCTTTGAAAGATGGCTCAGTCCTAAAAATTTTGATAAAGCAGGCAAGCAAAAAGAAAGCCTAAGTGACTTAACCAAAGCCATCTTGAAAAAAAGTAGAGCCTAAACGAAAGCCCTTATTAGCCATGTATATTCCACCCTTTCACCAAGAAAAAGACACTGAAATACTAGTTCAGTTCATGCAGCAACACAATTTTGTAAGCATGATTTCAAAGCTAGAAGACGAGCTCATTGCCTCACACATACCCGTAACCCTAGAGCAAAAAGGTAATGACATAACCATAACGGGGCATTTGGCAAGATCAAACCCACAAGTAAACAGCTTTGATAAAAACGAAGCGCTACTAATATTTACAGGACCTCACGCTTACATAAGCCCAAGCCACTACGAGCAAAAAGCCAGCGTACCCACATGGAATTACGTTGCTGTTCATGCTTACGGCATCCCCAAAGCCCTAAGCTTTAAAGACCAGCCCAAAGAAACCGAAGCTATGCTCATGCAACTCGTACACAAACACGAAAACAGCTATGAAAAACAATGGCATGACCTAAGTGAGCACTACAAGCAAGGCATGATGAAAGGCATTATAGGGTTTACTTTAAAAATAGATAAATTACAAGGAAAATACAAACTCTCACAAAATAGAACAACAACCGAACAACAAAAAATAGCTCAAGCTCTTCTAACATCAACCTACTCCGAAGAAAACGAAACAGGAAAACTAATGCAAGAAAAGCTCGAGCTTGAATAGGACTTTTAAACTAAAGATGCTCTTTAATAGCATCATAGGCTTAGTAGCTGGCGCTAGGGTAGCTGCGCAGGTTTAGGTAAGGATCTACCACGTATCTGCGTTCTACACTAAAAAATTCCTCACGCTCATTAAGCGCAGCACTATTAACCATTACACCATTCTCAGCAATCCAAAGATCAGCATCTTGATGGTCTTGCGTCCAGATTTCTTTAGCTTTAAAAACTTCATTTTTGTAAGTCATTAGTTAATCTCCTTTCAAGAGATGACAAACAATACCTTTCTAAGCAAACCATGTCCTCATACATTTGTATGACTCAAAAGTAGTACTTTAGTACTGACCAAAGTACTCGAGTTTGCAAGTTTATTTCTTTGCTCTTATCACTTTGGGGTTCTAGTAGGTTCGGAATTGAAATTATTTAACGGCAATTAGCTAATGAGTCCTTGCGCTTGTGCAGTCATTATCATAAATCGATAAACATCACTTGTCATCTGCTTAAGTCAAGGTGGCTATCAAATTGTGTTATAGAAAAAAGCGAACTGGGGGTGGCAAGTAGGTATGTAGCAAATAATTGCATATACTTTGTGAGTGAAATCAAAAGAAAACCAAGCTTACGTGCTGTTATGTTTAGCCCTTTTATTCTGGTCAGGGAACTCTGTGCTAGGTCGCGCTGTAAGAGATCTTGTCCCGCCTATGGCTTTATCTTTCTGGCGCTGGACCTTAGCAACGATAGTACTTACGCCATTTGCATGGCGCTACCTTAAAAAAGATTTAGCCATTGTTAAAAAGCACCTTCCGTTTATCACGTTACTATCGTTTTTAGGGGTGGGTACTTTCAACACGCTTCTTTATACAGGGCTTCAATACACAGAAGCCGTCAACTCAGTACTTTTACAATCATTAACCTCTGCCATGGTTTTGGGTTTATCAAGATTCATTTTTAAGGTAAAACTAATTCCACTCCAACTAAGTGGTGTTCTCATTGCTTTTTTTGGTGCTAGCTTTATTATTTTTAAAGGTGATCTCAATACATTTCTAAGCTTTAAACTCAACCCCGGTGATGTCCTCATCTTGCTAGCAGTTTTCTTTTATGCACTTTACACCGTCCTTTTAAAAAAACGACCCACCATGCACCCGTTAAGTTTTGTGCTAGCAACCTTCATTTTGGGTGTGCCCATGATATTTCCTTTTTACCTCTATGAAAGCCTTAACGTTCAAGCCGTTAGCCTAAACCAAAGCACCTTACTAGCTTTTGCTTATGTGGGTATATTCCCATCCGTACTCAGTTACATTTTTTATAACCGAGCGGTAGATGTGTTAGGCGCAAATAAAGTAGGTCTATTTAGCTACTTAAATCCTATTATGGGCAGTATTCTTGCGGTACTGATACTTGGTGAAACCTTCCAAAGCTTTCATATCATGGGAATAATCCTGATAATGATAGGTGTACTTGTAGCAACAAGAGTAAAAACCTAAAGACGTTAACGCAAAATCTTAAAACAGAATGCCTAGCCTAAAAACTCGAGTGTTCATCTTGCTAAGACTTGCCTAAAAAGAGCTTCTCCTGAGCTTATTTCGTAACCCGTATCTTTAAACTGAATACTAAGATCTCCCTCTACTAAGTGATAGTCAACCCCAACTTCATTTACATGCTCAGTTGCATTAGTTAGTGCCATGAGGGGTGTTCTCACATGCGTAAGGAACTGTGACAGCTCTGCTGCTGGTAAAACTTTAAGATGTTTTCTGTAAAGCGGTGTTTTGTGTAGAGCAACATCTAACCAAGCATTACTACGCCATCTAAAAAGCACATAAATACCAGATACTGCTGAGCCTGAAATAAGCGCAATCCAGACGCCAACAACACCTAAATCAAGACTTAGAGCAAGCAAATACGCAAGTGGTATAACGGTGAGCCAACGCCCTAACAAATTACCTATAAGACCTGGCTTAGTATCTCCTGCACCCCGCAAAGCGCCATTAATAACCATTGATAACGCTAACATAGGCAAACCAAGCGCATTAATTCGCAAGTAAGACGTACCCGCCGCAAGCACCGTCGGGTTAGCACTAGGGACAAACAAAACA
>CAZWJZ010000408.1:0-4018 GCA_964634665.1 uncultured bacterium
AAGCCTCTAGTATTGCAACGCTTTCAGTAAGCAAGCAAGGCACCCAAAGCTCTTACCCTTATCGTCATGAATTAGAGGCTATTTTCTAACAAATACTCACAGCGCTTTATAAAAACTGAGGCGTTAAAACGCCTCAGTTAATCGTATTAATTACCGGCTGATTCCATGGTTCTATTACTAATCGCCTCTTCTAACCAACCCACCCGCATTTCGGGGACAGAGGCTAGTAGAAGCTCGGTATAAGGCGGATGAGGTGGATTTAAGATTTCACTTTTCTGCCCAACCTCAACAATTGCACCTTGATACATAACTGCAATTGAATCTGAAATAGCACGAACAGTAGCAATATCATGGGTGATAAAAAGATACGCCACATTGGTATCTCGCTGTAATTTAAGTAAAAGCTGCAATACACCTTCCGCCACAAGCGGGTCAAGTGCTGAAGTAACCTCATCACAAATAATGAGTTCAGGTTTGGCAGCTAGTGCCCTTGCAATGCAAACACGCTGCTTTTGCCCACCTGAAAGCTCCGCAGGAAAGCGATTCATAAACTCAGGACCCATTTCAATTTGTGCTAAAAGGTCTTTAACTTTTTCATCCCGCTCTCTACCCGAAGTACCAAAGTAAAAGGTCATGGGTCTACCAATAATATCTTTAATGGTATGACGCGGATTCATAGCAGTATCAGCCATTTGATAAATCATTTGAATACGCCGTTTTTGTTCTTTATTACGATCTTTTAATTTAGGAGGAAAAACAACATCATCAAAAGTAATGCTTCCTTCTTTTTGAGGCAGCAAGCCCATAATGATGCGGGCTGTGGTTGACTTGCCACTACCCGATTCACCCACAACTGCAAGGGTTTGACCTGCTTCAAGCTCAATACTTACATTTTTAATAACATCTACTTTGCCATCATAACTAGCCGTAACATTATCTAGCCTAAGCAAGGCAGGCTTATCTGTACGGGGGCTCTCAGGTTTTATGTCACTACGAATAGATACTAGCTCTTTGGTGTAATCCTCTTTAGGATGATTAAAAATCTGCTCAGTTGGTCCTAACTCCACCATCTTGCCTTGCTTAAGCACCATAATACGGTCACTAACCTGACCCACAACGGCTAAATCATGCGAAATATAAAGCGCTGAAATACCAAAATCACGAATTGCTTCTTTAATCGCAGCCAAAACATCAATTTGGGTGGTTACATCAAGCGCTGTGGTTGGTTCATCAAAGACAATCAGATCAGGTCTACTGGCCAAAGCCATCGCTGTCATAGCACGTTGAAGCTGACCCCCAGATACTTGGTGAGGGTAGCGTTGACCAAAATGTTCTGGGTCAGGAAGGCCAATTTTAGCGTAAAGCTCACGCGCATATTTAAGCGCTTCATTTCGACTCATATTGCCTTTAGTAACAGCCACTTCTACAATCTGATCATCTAACTTATGAGCAGGGTTAAAAGCAGCAGCAGCAGATTGCGCAACATAAGATACCCGCCCACCACGATGCTTTCTTAAGCGGTCACCATGATAATCGAGAACATTTTCATTATGTAATAAGAATTCACCACCAGCAATTCGGCAACCATAACGAGCATAAGCAAGCGCCGCAACACCAATGGTTGACTTACCTGCACCAGACTCACCAATAAGCCCCAGAACTTCACCTTTTTTAAGGCTAAAAGAGATTTTATCAACAATAGTTACATCAAAAGGTTTTTCACCCGGCCGATGAATTCTTGCAGTTATAAGAAGATCTTTAACCGTAATTAAATCTGCCACAAACTCACCCTATTGATTTCTAATATCTGACGTTTTATCTAACAGCCAGTCCACAATAAAATTAACAGAAACAGTCAAAAGAGCAATCGCAGTTGCAGGAATAAGCGCAGCAGGAATACCAAATGAAATACCGCCAGAGTTCTCACGCACCATGCCACCCCAATCAGCTTGAGGAGGCTGAACCCCTAAGCCCAAAAAGCTCAACGAACTCAAAAACAAAATGGCAAACGAAAAACGCAAGCCAAACTCAGCAATTAAAGGCGTAAGCGTATTCGGTAAAATCTCTCTAAAGATAATCCAAATCGTATTTTCACCCCTAAGTCTAGCAGCCTCAACAAACTCCATAACAGAAGTAGATTCAGCCAGAGATCTCGCTATTCGGAACACTCGAGTTGAGTCGAGGGTTGCCATCACTAAGATGAGGGAAAGCATGTTGATGGGTACCATGCTCAAAATAACAAGCGCAAAAATGAGGGTTGGGAAGGCCATAAGAATATCTACCCAACGACTTAAGGCTTGATCTACCCAGCCGCCACTTACCGCTGCTAAGAAGCCCGTAAAGATACCCCAGCTAAACGATATTAAGCTTGCAGCTAAGGCCACAAACAGGGTTATGCGGGTACCATAAATCATGCGGCTAAAAATATCTCGCCCTAGATTATCGGTACCAAATAGAAATTCAGATGATGCTGACTCCCAGACGCTACCCACTAAGGCAGATTGCGTGTAAGGTGAGAAAAAAGGGCCTAAAATGGCTATTAGCAAAAACAAAGCAACCACAATAAGACCAAATTTTGCTGATAAAGGCGCTCGAGCTATGCTCATTTTGGGAACCTTAGTTTCGGGTTACTAATTATGGAGACAATGTCGGCAAACATGTTTAGCGAAATGTAAATGGCTGCAAATATTAGGCTGCAGGCTTGCACCATGGGTAAGTCCCTTTTGGAAACATGATCAACCAGCAGTTGACCCATGCCTGGGTAGACAAAGACAACTTCTACCACAACAACACCAACAACAAGGTACGCAAGGTTTAGCACGATTACATTTACTATGGGCGCAATTGAATTGGGTAAGGCATGTTGCGTAATGATTTTAAAAGGACTCACACCTTTCAGGGTGGCCATTTCGATGTAAGGGCTTGACATAATGCCTATGAGTGCTGCTCTGGTCATCCGCATCATATGGGCAAGTACTACCAAAACCAAAGTAGCAACAGGTAAAGCTATGACCTCTAACCTTTCAAAAAAGTTCATTCTTTCGTTAACAACTGCAATACTGTCAAAGCGTGCTGGTATTTGTAATGGATTATCAGACCAAAATACTGGAATTTCAAACCATGGTGCGTTAATGGCAAAATATAAAATAAGTAAATAGCCTACAAAAAATTCAGGTAAAGAAATAGTGGTTAGGGTTGTTACAGAAATGAGCTTATCAAACCAGCTATCTCTAAAACGAACCGCTAACAAACCTAATAATATAGCTAGTGGCACAGCAATGGCTGCTGCTACGCTAGCTAGAAACATAGTATTAGCAAAGCGTGAGCCTATGGCTTCAACAACCGGGCGCTTAGAACTAAGCGTAGTGCCTAAATCACCTTGCAACAACCCACCTAGCCAACCCAAATAACGTGTTAGAGGCGGTTTATCTAAACCAAGCTCTAAACGTAAAGCAGCCAAGTTCTCAGGAGTAGCTTGTTGCCCCAAAATAGTTTGAGCAACATCACCCGGTAAAAGTTCTGTACCAAGAAAAATAAGAATTGAAATAACAAATAGCGTTAAAACACCTAACGCTAAGCGCTGAACAATAAGACGTACTAAATAGTTCGGCAAACCTGAACCTCCATTAGTTCTAAAAAATTAGGGGAACAGTCGTAACCATTCCCCTAAACTCAAATGGCGGTTAGATTAAGCAAACCAAGTGTTTTCTGCTATGAAGTGACCACCCAAAGAATCCGCAGGATTCTTAATGTAGCCTTGAACATCTGAAGCAATCGCATCAACATAATCATTAAACATAGGCACAATCACACCTGCTTGATCACGAACCATTTGCTGCATTTGTGTGTAAATACCAGAACGAACAGCAGGGTCACTCTCACCACGAGCCTGAAAGAGAAGTGCGTCAAAATCAGTATTGCGAAAACGCGACTCGTTCCAATCAGCATCAGAACGATACGCCACTGAGAAAATCTGATCTTGCGTTGTGCGTGCTGCCCAGTAAGAAGCGTAGAAAGG
>CAZWJZ010000409.1:0-4000 GCA_964634665.1 uncultured bacterium
CAGCCATCACGATAGTACCAAAAATCTGGGGCTATACGCCTCTAGGAAATCAAAAGCACATTAAAAATTTCAACAGGTACGTTAGATTTATTCCCTGAGAGTTTTACGCTGAGCACAGCCTAACCCCAGATTCTTAGCAAACTCCAAAACTATACTTCAAACCTTCATTCATGCCTTAAGACTAAATTATGCTGTAAAAGCTGCTATGACCTCTGTGTAGCGTAACGGGTAGCCTGAAAGGCAGGTAAATAAACTAACATTCATTCAAAGGAAAATATTCAGTCGTGCCAGTTTTGATCTCTTAAGAAAACGGGTTCTGCCTTAGCCCTAACAAGACTAAGCTCGAGCGCTTAGCTGAAACTGGTTTTAATACCATTGTCATTCAAGACAAAAACTTAAAGCCTACCCTGCTCGCTAGCTGTAAAGACTTAGGCTTAAGGGTTTATGCAGAGCTAGGTCTTTTTGTGGAAGCGCAAAGGTGGAAAGACTATCCACATGCACGCCCTGTTTCAAATTCGGGTAAAGCCATGAGCCGTATCAAATGGTATAATGGTGTCTGCCCAAATCATCCTCAAGTTCGTCAGGAGAACCTAGCTAAAATAACAGAGCTTCTTAAGCTTGATATCTCAGGTCTTTTTCTTGATTTTATTCGCTACCTATGTCATTGGGAAGAGCTTAGAAGTAGTGATATCACCGAGTATTGATATTGTCCGAACTGCCTAGAAGCCTTTAAAAAGGCGGAAGGTCAAGAACCGATAGGAGAAGCCCGGACAGATTGGAAATGCCAGCAGATAACAAATTTTGTTAAAAATGTGGCTCAACTAAAGAAGCAACAAAAGCCCCAACTAAAGTTGGGGCTTTTCACCGTCCCATGGCTAGCGGATGACTTTGAAGGAGCTAATTGAAAGATCATCGGGTCAGGATAGGCTCAAGCTTGTAATGCTTAGTAATGCTTGTTGCGTAGTTTTCCCCTAGCTTATTTTAAGTCTTTCAAAATCCGATAGTTTCGTTGTTCTAGCTGCACTTTCTACATTTTTACTTTCTCAAGTCTTTTTTGCTTTGTGAAGCTGGTAGTAGAGAGATAGTAGGGAATAATTATCTAACTTCATGTAGGAGGATGTTCACCTAAGATGCTTAAAACTTTACGCAAATTAGTAACACCTATGCGGTTTATCTGAAGCTTAATAATGGTGGCTCGACCTACAAGTGAAATGCCAATGACAAGACTAAAGTCATCATTCCAAACAAAATGTTCTTCCCACTCATCTTGTCTAGGATTATAAAGTGAAACCTCATTACCGTTTGCAAGGTCAATAGCTAAGACTGCGGTGTATTTGTGACTGTTACAGCCTTGGCAGGCCAAGGCCAAATAATCAAGATTATCTGAGCCTTCCTTTGAAAAAGTCACAATATGTTCAATTGAAAAAGGGTCTGGAGAAAACCGACGTTGGCTTAAACAGTATTCACAACAATGCTTCGCACGGTCAGTGACAAGCTCTTTTTGCTTTTTCGAAATATTGGGTCGATAGCTAATCACAACAACACAAAGCTAAAACTAAACTGATACACTAGACTATGTCGGAGAAGGGACTATGCGTTTAAACATCAGCCTAACTACAGAAAAACCACTCAACCTACCCCTATCGCACAACCATATGATTCAGGCTTTCATTTACAGTCAGCTCGAGCCAAACCTAGCAAACTGGTTACACGGTGAGGCTTACAGCCATGCCAAAAGAAGCTACAAAATGTTTACATTCTCAAGACTAAACGGAAAGTACATCATTGAAGCAAAAAAAGAAACCATTAGTTTTACAGGCCCTGTTAGTTTTCAGCTTGCTAGCTGCAATCATCAAATCTTATCAAGCCTCGCTGAACACCTACTAAAAAGCCAAACTAGCCGACTAGGCTACAACACCTTAAGTGTTTCAGGCATAGAAATACTCAAAGCACCCCAATACAAACCCAAGCTAAAACTAAGAACCCTATCCCCCATAACCATGTACAGTACCTTTACTAAGCCAGATGGCAGCAAACTAACCCACTACTACGCACCTTACGAAAAAGACTGGAACAAACTCATACTAGGCAACCTAGCTAAAAAAGCCAAAGCACTCGAGTGGGAAAGTAACGCTGACGAAGCCCTAAGTAACAGCACCATAAAACCCTTAAGGCAAAACCCAAAAGATAAAAAAGTTGTTAAGTACAAAAACTTCTTTATAGAAGCTTACCAAGGCGTGTTTGAAGCAAGCCTACCCGAAGCTTACTTTGAACTCGCCTATGACGTTGGTTTAGGAGGAAAGAATGCGCAGGGATTTGGAATGATGGAGGTGATATAAAAAGGTTTAGGCAGCCAAAAGAATGAAGCTTTGGTCCCTTAGGTGGGAAATTGTAGGTTTAATTTAGCAGTTTGGAGGTGAAAATGATTAACGAAATGCGACAACTAGCATTAGATTATCTTTATAGCGAACTTGGAGGTAGTGGTGATGTAGAAGCGTGGTATCGCCAACTTCGCCAAGACAAAATGGAAGCTTTGTTCCCTTACTTGACAGAAGCAGCTAGAGAGTCCATGGCAAGCAATTACTATGTTATCTACCCCGATAAGAATGATGAAAATGTGGCTGTGCTCGAGCAGCGAGTTTTCAAAGAGAGCGATTCAGTTACACTCCCTTTTGTACAGTCAACAGGTTCACAATCACCTGCACTTGGGCCTGTTATCAAAAGAAGTTTTTCTAACGCTAAGGGTGGAGGTCCTTCTGAAAAAATTCTTAGCTCAACCTTAAAAGCTTTTGCAGACCTTGGAGAGCAAGAGCAGCCTTATTCAAAATACTTCTCTTATACTTATAAATTACTCTCAAGACCTGCTTTAAGCTATAGCGGTAATACTTACAAAGATAAAATAGCTTTATACAAAGCCATTGAGATTATTGATGAAACTAAGACCAGCTACCTAAGTATTTTGGACTCCGAAGGCAAACTACCTGGACAACGGCAAGATTACCGTGAGTATTTGCAGGAGATACTTGCTACCGAGAAATACTCAACGAAAGCTTTTGGTCCTGAAGAAAACAAAATAGATTCTCTAACAGGGGAGGTAACCAAGGTATACCCAAACAGTTTGACTGGTGCTGGCTTAAACCTAACAAATGTAGATCGGGCGGGGGTTTTTTCAAATCTTGATGATGACAATGCTTGGAAAAAGTTCTCTTTAAGTGCCGCCAACGCTGATTTGCTTTACACTTTTAGCTTTCACTTGCGTAACACTTTTATTGGTCGTGTAGCAGGTGAGCAAGCTTTAGTATTGCCTCATTTATCCTTTGAACAAGCTAAACGCCAAAAGTTTGTGCGCGAGTTTAAAACGTATCTCGAGGAATTGAACGCCCAAGGTATTGATAGTAGGGAGAAACGTTTGCTTCGCGATTACAAAAATTTTCCTGACGCTGTAGTAAACATTTCGATTATCTGGGCTGACTTCGGGCAAAAGCTGGAAAATGTAACGGGTATTGTCAATGATGTTTTGCCATCACGTTTAAGTGTTATCTCCGAAAAAATAGAAGCCTTAAAGGATGTTCAAAGCCCTGTTTTTCCCAATCACGTCATTGATTATATTGAGCCTGACCTGGCACTTAATAGCTTAGCCTCATTGTTTAAGCGCCCTGGTGGAAAAAAGAACCAAAAGGCCAACGAAAGCGCAAGGTTATTTGAGTTTAAACGGGATACAGCTGCACAGATTTACCACGGTAAACACATCGCCCTGAACCGCTTTTGGGATGAGGTATTAAACGTAGCCAAAGAATATCTTTTGGATATTGCAAATGAAGGCAATGTTTATGGACTATTAAACGAGGGGGTAGGGAAAAAAGGAGCATTTTTAACACTAGCAGGCTGGGTCAAACACCTCGCAAAATACATTTACTTTTTCAGAGAACTGGAGGTTTACGAAAAAATGTCTGATTGGACTTTTGAACCTAAACAAGAAAGCCTAAAATCATTTTTTGCA
>CAZWJZ010000410.1:0-3985 GCA_964634665.1 uncultured bacterium
ACCACTAGCTATTTTGCTATTGCTTGATGAGAAACTTCTGAATGGGTGTACTAGCGAGTTCACTGCTTCCCTTTATGAGCATGCTTGCCGAGCTCTTGATAAGGCAAGCACAACGGGTTCACATGGCTTACCTCTTATAGCTGGGGGTGACTGGAACGATGGTATGAACCGCGTAGGTCAGCAAGGCAAAGGTGAGAGTGTATGGTTAGCTTGGTTTTTAATTGCTACCCTTGAACGCTTTATCCCTATTTGTTTTAGCCAAAAAGACAACGAACGTGCCGAGCGTTATCAGGCTGAACAAGAGCGCTTGCGCCAAGCTGCTGAGGAGCATGCTTGGGATGGTGATTGGTACTTAAGAGCATTTTATGATGACGGTACACCCTTAGGGTCTAGCCAAAATCAAGAGGCTTCGATTGATTCGATTTCTCAGTCGTGGGCGGTGCTTTCTGGCGCAGCTCAATCAGACCGTGCCAAGCAAGCAATGGCTTCCTTAGCCACCCACTTAGTACGTGAGGAAGACGGACTTATATTGCTCCTCACGCCTCCCTTTGACAAAACGCCTCTTGACCCAGGGTATATTAAGGGTTATGTGCCCGGTGTTCGTGAAAACGGGGGCCAATACACTCATGCTGCGCTCTGGACGGTTTGGGCCTTTGTTGCCTTGGGGCAGGGTGACCGCGTTGAAACCCTATTCAAACTCCTCAATCCGATTTATCATAGTCACTCACCAGAAACAGCTGAGCGCTACAAAGTTGAACCTTATGTGGTTGCCGCAGATGTTTACGGCGTGCCGCCTCACGTGGGGCGTGGTGGCTGGACTTGGTATACAGGTGCAGCCTCATGGATGTACCGTCTTGTACTCGAGGGCATTTTGGGCTTAAAGCGTAAAGCTGACACACTCGAGCTGAACCCTTGTATTCCTTGCTCTTGGCAGACATTTGATATTCAATACCGCTTTGGTGATAGTTTTTATCACCTGCACATAGATAATCAAGCAGGCCATAATCAAGGTATTAAAGAAGTACAGCTTGATGGTACTGTGCTTGCCAATACTTGTATTCCCCTCAAACAAGATAAGCGGAGCTATAAAGTTCTGATTATTATGGGTAAAAAAGGAGTCAGTCTGAAGCACTTTTGAGACATGAAAGATGCAGGGCGAAAATGCATGCGGACACCAAAAACTTTCATCAAAAGAATCCTTCTTGGGCTGATTCTTCGCGCAAGGCAGGCTTGAAGAAGAGATAGGCTCTTTCAGTACTGCTTTCAGGCTAATATGCTGATGATACGATCCGTTTATGACTGCTTTATGCTCTTGGTAATTATTTAAATTTTTTTGGAAATTCGCCTGAAAAATTGAGAATCAGGGTAATTGACAGAGATAAGGATACGATATATATTGATTTGCTAAAACTTTCTTAATTTTTTTTATAACTTATAGTGAGAAAGGCTCTTATGAGCGTATCAGTAGATCAATTAATGGTAAAACCAAAGGACTTCAAATTACTAGGTCAAACTGCGCTCTTTAATATCATCCGTACTTCAAGTCCGATCAGTCGAACTGATCTTTCCCAGATTAGTGGGTTTAGTATTCCGACTATCACCTCAATTCTAGATACGTTTCAGAGTGAGGATCTTATTACCGTATCAGGAGAAGGTGAATCTAGTGGCGGTAGGCGACCTGCTTTATTTGGCTTTAACCCAAATGCAAAAAGAGTAATAGTACTAAAGTTAAGCCCCACTCAATTAATGCTAGCACTGGTTAATCTCGGTGGCGAAATCATTAGCAAAATTAACTCCCCTTTTACTTATGTCAATCAGCCAGAAGCTGGAATTGCTTTTATAGTTAAAGCAGTTAGTTCCTTTAAAAATGAAAACAGCATTCACGATAAAAACTTAGCTGGTCTCACTGTTGTAACCCCAGGCATCAATGAACAATAATTGGCTAAGCTCTGCACCCCTAAAATGGCATCAATCACCGCTTGGTGAAACATTAAAAAGTCATTTTAATATTCCTATTTTTCTTGAAAATGATGCGGTGTGTGCTGCATGGGCTGAACACCAACTAGGAAGTATCCAAAATAACCACAGCATTAGCTGCCTGACACAAGAAACAGGCATAGGGATGGGGCTTATAATTAATGGCCAAATTTACAGAGGTGCAACGGGTGTCGCAGGCGAAATTACACACTTACAAGGTAGCATAGTAAATAATATTTGCTCTTGTGGCCAAAAAGACTGCATTGCTCCGCTACTCTTACCAAACTACTTAAGAGAAAGTACATGTGAAGCATTAGAGTCAAATGTTGATACGATAATGAGGCAACTCATAAAGCATCACAGACACGAAGTAACACTTAATCTCATAAATGAAGCCCTTAACCTAGGTGATAGATTTGCCTATTCACTCATTACTGAATTAGGTAAAAATATTGCCAAAATTCTTGTTCCTGTAATCAACACTCTGAATCCAACAAACATTACTTTAAGTGGTGACTTTGTGCAATTTGGTGATACCCTCCTAAACTCTGTTCAACACAATGTAAAAAGCCTAGTCCTTACACAATTAACTAAAGATCTAAGCATTTCATTATCCAGCTTAGGTGAAGATGCAGTACTTCAAGGCGCAGCATCCTTATGCTGTGAGGCATGGCTCGAAAAGCGCGACTTAGCCCCGCTATTATCACTTACGTAAAAACGAACTAGACCTTATAGAGTAACTCTTTTTCAGGATTAAAAAACGAAAGGAAATCATGAACCTAGTAGCAGTATTTGCACATCCAGATGATGAATCTTTTAGCTGCGGAGGCACGCTTGCAAAAGCAGCAGCAGAAGGGCACACGGTTCACCTGATTTGTGCTACCCGAGGTGAAGAAGGAGAAATTATTCATCCTGACATCAATCCTGAACCTTACCCTAAAGGTGACGCCAGAGGTGAACTAAGAACAACTGAATTAGAAACAACCTGCAAGGTTTTAGGAATAAACCCGCCCATATGGCTAAATCACCATGATTCAGGCTTTCCCATTGAGGTAGGTTTAAATAATCCTAGAGCGTTCATGAATCAAGATATCATTGCTCTAGAACGCCAACTTCTACCCTTAATTGCAGATTTAAAACCAGACGTTATGATTACGTTTGACCCGCATGGTGGCTATCCTCATATTGATCATATAACTATTCACCGTGCTGCCATTTCAGCATTTTGGTCTTCAGGTAGTGTCATGCAACCCGCACCAAAACGTATTTTCTATCCTGCGCGTTCACTTGAGGTATTAAGAGAAATGAAGGCAAAATCGACCAGTACAACCATGGCGGATGTAGACCCTGACTTATATGGCGTTTCAAGTGATTCAATTGCCGCAATTATTGATATTCAGGCATTTGCAACTCAAAAACGAGAAGGCATAATGGCGCATCGATCCCAATTTGGAACACGCGAAAAGATACAAAAGATGCTAGTTGGACGCCCTGAAATGCTCATTAAAGAACAATTTGTTTTAGGTGGATTACGAGGCAGTTTTCCTGACATGCCTTTAACAAGCTTATTTGAAGGACTATAAGGCTGTAGTTATGAAACGCAAGCTATTGCAAATTAGCTTTGGTTTACTCCTAGGGTTAAGCATCAGCTTATCTTACGGTCAATTAATACCCGTAAAAACAAGCATGACGATGTTAGGTGACAGCGTTTGCTCAGGCACCTTTGTAACGCATTCCTTGCAGCATCAAACAAGCGTACCCGGAGGTGAAACCATAAGGATGTTCGAAGCTAATGGTGGAGGTGTAGCCATTAATGATTTGGATAATGATGGTGATCTTGACATTGTACTCGCAAACCATGCTGGAAGTAACTCCATTTTATGGAATGAGGGTGACTTGAGCTTCAGGAAAGAAGAAATTGGTGTTGGAGATGCAAGGGCCGTCATGATTGTAGATGTTGATGGGGATGGTTGGCAAGATATAGTGTTTAGCCGCAGAGTGAGTGCAC
>CAZWJZ010000411.1:0-3979 GCA_964634665.1 uncultured bacterium
AACGTCACCTTTGATACTTCCTTGTGTCAAACATCGGTAACAGGCAAAGTGCTTTACTTTGAACTTAACGGTACTACCCTTGTAAAAACTGCAGCGATTGACGCTACGGTCATAACTGGTAACACGCAAACTGTCACCATCACTCAGCAAACCGCCGCAACACAAAGTGTTAGCGGAACCGTAACTTTCCCATCGGGTAGTGGTGGAGCTGGGAACATAACGGTTAACTTAATAGCAAGAGTGGGGCCCAATGCAAGTTTTACACTTCCAGGGGCAGTTGCAGTGAGCTCTGTTCTTCCCACCTATGAATTTGCAGCACCCGTTATACCCGGTGTTTCTTATTACACATTAGCTTTTGGTCAAAATGACGCGGGTACCACATTTAAATGGCAATACTCAGATGTCATCAGTACGCTTCCCAATGTCGCAAATCTGAGTTTACCCAATGACTTGTCAAGCTCCGCACCTTCTGGCGCTTCAGGAACAGACACGACACCGACCTTTAGCTACACTCCGGTCACAGGCGCAAACCTTTACTCAACTGCCCTACAAAATGTAGGTGGAGCACCAACCCTATGGTTAGGTCAAGCGAATAGCACATCCATAACTATTCCAAGTTTACCTGCACCTGCACGATTAAATGCAGGGAGTGAAATTACCCCTACAACATTTACATGGCTAACTAATGCCCTTACGGTTAGAGCTGGGGGCGACTCAGATACCCTTTTAGACGGCCGGCAAGTCAAAAAATTCTACGTTGGTGCTGGGTTCATTGATCTACTTACAATTCTAAATCCAGATATTATCTCCGCAGGCTCAATTTCTGCGAATGCAACCACCTTTACGCTTCCTTAAGCAAAACCTCAATTACTTAACAAGTAAAAGCTCGAGTGATACTCGAGCTTTTACTTTAAAAAGACTTCACACACTATTAGTTTTCCCTAAAACACAGTTACAGTTTTTGTCTTAGAAAGACTAATCCTCTTCACTTTTCAGGAAGGATAAACAACCCATGCTACCCTCTTTCAAATTAAGCCTAACAACTCTATTTCTTGTTTTTCTAGTAGCATGTTCCGCTCCTACTGAAGAAGCGCCTACAGCTAGCCTTGCACCGTCAGTAAAAATCATTAATCTAAGTAGTGAAAGCCTACTACCAGATGCCACACTTGAATTACGTTTTAGTAAGGGGGTTAGTTTAACTGCGTCTTCCTTTGAAGTTGTGTGTAGTACCGTTTCGCAAAGAACAGTTGTACCCCTTTTATTTTCTGTGGGATTGCCAGCCAGTGGTGTTAGCTCATTAAGCTTAAAGGCAGTGTCTGCGTGGCCTAGTGGTAATTGTGTTTTGCAGGTTATTGCTGCAAGGGTCACTGAGACTGCGGTGGTTGATCGACCTAGGTTGTTAGATGGTAATGCTGATGGCTTTGAGGGTGATGATTTTTTATTTAGCTTTGTTGTGACGGAGGTTGCAACTAGAGATTTACCCCCTACAGTGATTGCTGTTGACCCTAATAACCTTTCAGAAGCTATTGATTCTGGAGCTGTTATTAATTTTAGTTTTAGTGAAGCTATTTCACTTGCTGAGTCAGCTTTTTTGGTTTCTTGTGAATCTAATCAGAATGTAGCGATTCGCGTAACGCCTAGCTTACCTGCTGAGGGTGTTAGTGCGCTTAGTGTGGTGGCTGAATCATTTTGGCCAAAAGCTGAGGCTTGTTCTTTGAGGCTTAAAGCAGCTGCTGTTTCTGATAGTGATGACATTGACCCTCCTGACCGTTTAGATGGAAATGCAGATGGTATTGCTGGGGATGATTTTGTTTTGTTTTTCGATGTTAAGCCGTAGTGGTTCTGTACATAGCTTTAAGGTTTTTCTATAGTCTTAAAAGACGTATTTTAAGAGGATGAAGCAAAATATAAAGTATGACTTTAGTTAAAAGCATTAAACAGTTTTTCATTCAGGTTTTTTTATATATTTTTTCAGATGCTTATGAGCAAAGCAGCAAAGAATCAACTGCTTTTTTAGCTAGCCCTAAAGCAACTTTGTTTGACAAACAAGCAGTCATTATTTTTATAAGCTCTGCATTTTTACTAAGCTTATTTGCTTATTTTGGTCAGATTGACTTTGCTATTGAGAGCCTAACAAATTCAGGCTTACAAGGTTTAAGTGAGCAGTTTTCCACCTACTATCTTGGTTTAGAAGACTCTCATTTTTTTTCTTTACGTTACTGGGTTTGGGTAAATGTAGTTAGTTATTTTCTGATTCCTATTTTTATTATAAAAGTTATTTTAAAGCAATCCTTAACTACTTACGGCATGTCTTTAAAACGAGCATTTGCAGACTGGAAGCTCTACCTAGGTATTTATTTGTTCATGTTTATGATTATGCTGGCATTAGTGCAGCTCGAGTCTTTTCAGGCTGCCTACCCTACTTACAAACCTGAGCCTTTACTACCTAAGTTTTTAATTTGGCATGTTCATTTTTTTATGCTTTACGTTAGTGTAGAGTTTTTCTTTAGAGGCTTTATGCTGCATGGTTTAAAGCATCGCTTTGGTTTTTATAGTGTTTTCATAATGACGCTACCTTACTGCATGGTTCATTTTGGTAAGCCTTTAGCAGAAACCATTGGTTCAATTATTGCGGGTGTTGTGCTGGGGGCTTTGAGTTTAAAGACAAACTCTATTTGGTTGGGTGTTGTTATTCATTACATTATTGGTTTAACTATGGATCTGCTGTCACTCTGGCAGCAAGGTTATTTTTAGTTTTTGCAGTTCAAAAAAACAAAGCTCGAGTGATACTCGAGCTTTGTTTTCTATTTCAAGCTTTCGTTTGGTAACGCTGCAGACACGCTTTGGAAACTAGGGTTTTTCTATAGTTTGTTTAACAAAGAAAAAGCAAAGGAGGTTAAGCGAACTACTAAACACATCAACCCTAAGTTCTTTCAGTCATTCAAGGAGTAACAAATGAAAACCTTAAGCATAAACCTAAAAGCCTTTATTGTCGCCTGTATTTTCTTAGCATTACCTTTAAGCTTTGCCACAAACATAAAAACAAATGTATTTGTAAATCAGCATCATCAAGTAATCGAGCTTGGGCATTACGTAAAAACACTAGACAAGCATGTTCCTGTACACGTTTTTTACAATCAGCATAGTCACTATGTTTACTACACGTGGTTTGATGCACACACAAACTTACAAGTTGTGAAGGCTTATTATCAAAACAACCATCATCAACAAAAGTACATAACAACTTACTACGGTAAATACTACAAAACCTACCACTAAAAACCCTCTTAAGCCTTCATAAAGAAAAAGCTCGAGTATCACTCGAGCTTTTTCTTTATGAAGTGCGGTACAATGGTGTTGTGAGTTATACGCCTGTTGCAAAAGTCGTTCGGAAGTTACGTTTGGGTGAAGAACCTAAAGATGTATATTTTTGGCGTTCGCGTTCATATGCTGAGCGTTTAGCGGCTTTAGAAGAGATTCGGCGTGAGTATCACGCTTGGAAGTATGATGCTGAACCCAGATTTCAAAGAGTTTATAAAGTTACTAAACGAACATAAGGTTCGTTATTTAGTCGTGGGTGGTTACGCTGTTGCGTTTCATGGTCACCCAAGGTACACCAAAGATATTGATGTTTGGGTTTGGCTTGAGCCAAGCAACATTGAACGTTTACTCAAGGCACTGGCTACTTTTGGTTTTGCGTCACTTGGGTTAAAAAAAGAAGATTTTTTAGAAGTTGATGCAGTTATTCAGCTTGGTTATCCTCCGAGTCGTATTGATTTAATGACAAGCGTGACAGGGCTTGAGTTTGAAGACATTTACGCAGATCATATTGAGGTTAATGTTGATGGCATTAGCTTAAGTGTTGTTGGATTAGAGGGCTTAATACAAAATAAGCGCGCAACAGGTAGGCTTCAGGATTTAGCTGATATTTAGTCTTTAGAAGATTAGAACCTGTAGTAAACCTTCATAGCTCGAGCTA
>CAZWJZ010000412.1:0-3977 GCA_964634665.1 uncultured bacterium
CTGCTTTAAATGTTCTTCTTGCTTTGGGCTCAAGCTTATTTCACTAGCTTTCATTGAGGCAATTGAGACCAATCGGCCGTTCCACATCCGATGGGTCAAAATAAATGATGAATTGAGAGATTTGAATTAATTGTCGAACGTTCGACAATTAGGCTTCACTTCGTCCTTCAGCGTTTTCCAAAAGAGCGGTGAAAGTGCCATACGCTTCTTTAAGGCTTGCCAACTCTTCGGCGCTAAAGACCACATTATTTTCTTGTGCTTGCTTGAGGCGCTTGGTGAGGTTCTTCGCTTGATTCATCACCACGTTACCAATCGCTGAGGTTTTCCGTGAGGTAACTTTGGTTTTATTCGCTTTCTCCTGGGCGTTTATATTTTTGAGATCCCGAACGTTGAGCCCGTATTCCTTGAAATCAAGCCAGACTTTTTCTTTGGCTTCTAAGCGGTTGAGTTGAATTAAAATGGAGCGGGTCACGCGCGGATGATTACGGGCTTCTTGTTTGATTGAATCAGGAAGATCGTTGATGCTTAATGACTCAGTGATTGAAACCCGTGACTTACCCACAATCTCAGCTAGGTCTTCATCGCTATAGCCATGATTCTGCTTAATCTGCCGCAAGCTTTCGGCTTCTTCAATCGGGTCTAAATTTTCACGTTGCAGATTCTCAATTAAGGCTAATTCATCTGGATTGCCCGAGACTACAATAGCGGGGATGACCTCTCGCTTTAAGAGTTGATGGGCACGGTAGCGGCGCTCGCCCGCGACGATGATGTAGTTACCAGGTTGACCTTCGGGCATCACGGCGATGGGCTGCAATAGGCCGTGTCGGTCAATTGAGTTAGCTAAATCTTGCAAGGCAATCTCATCAAATTTTTGCCGTGGTTGAGCAGGATTAGGTTGTAAATTCTCAAGTGCCACTTCAAAAATACGGGGTAAGTCACCCGAAGTGCCAAAGAGGTTGCTTTTGTTTTTTTGTAAGCGATCTTTTAAAGACGTTTTTTCAGCCATGATGTTGAATTATATACTCTGCTAATTCCTGATAAGCCTGCGCTCCGTCTAGGTCGGGACTATACTCCACTGCTGAGCGTTGCTCATCCACTGCCTTGTCAAACATGGTCGAACGATTCACGGGCCGAAAGACTTTTATTTCAGGCTCCAAAGCCTCTCGTAATTCATGAAGATACTTTTGTTCGGTTGTGTAGGTCGGGTTATGAATGGTGGGGAGCACTCCGATAATTTTCAGGAGTGGATTAGCTTGCCGTGTCACCTTATCGATGCTGGGTAATAGCAGTTCAATTCCGCGGACACTCATTCGCTCGGTTTTAACAGGAATTAAGAGTCTGTCAGCGGCTGCCATCGCGTTAATGGTTAACAGCGAGAGCGTTGGCGCACAATCAATCAAAATGAAATCAAAGAAGTTTCTAAGATCCTGCATTCGGCCGCGTAAAATGGGGGTTGAGTTCCAGGCTTGTGTAAAGATAAATTCAGCTTCAGCTAAGCGAATACTAGAAGGAATAAGGTCTGGTTTGTTTTCATTCCCCCGCAGAACAATTTCCCCTACCTGCTTGTCTCCATTTAAAACATTGTAAATCGTGGCGCTCGCATCATCCAGATCAATGGAGTCATAGCCAAAGTAATCAGTGAGGCTCGCTTGCGGATCAAAGTCGATGCACAAGACTTTTTTCCCTTTTTGGCGGAGTGCATAGCCTAAATTAACCACCGTGGTGGTTTTGGCTACACCCCCTTTTTGGTTCACAATTGCAATAATCTTCGCCATTTAGGGTTAGTATCTCACAATTGTCGAACGTTCGACATGGATAGCATTGCAAAAACTGAACATTACCACCGCACGGTCATTGTCGAACGTTCGACATAAAAATAATGAGTAGCTTTGAGTTGGTAGTAAATCTGCGATTAGTGATACACCTTAGTACTTCCTGAATGACCACCTAGATCAACTAGATCAATTACATCTACCAAGCCATCCTCAGCGTAACGCCAGATAATCCGAAGATCGCCCGTCAGGGCACTGCTCATTGCTGGCTTAGCATCATAACGAGCGATCACCTTGTGGCTCTTGAGCACGGGGTCTTGAGGATTTTCAGCTAGGCGATAAAGTGTAGTCTTGAGTTTATCCTCAAGCTGAGCGTCACGTTTAGTTAGTTTTTTATAGCGGCGTTTGAAATGCGGAAGAGGATGAAGGCTAAACATGAATTAGGACGGTTATTATTCTTCGCTTTTCAAGTAGGTCATCACTTCGTCAACATTCATTGCCTTAAGCGTGCCCGCTTTTTTTTCTCGTTCAAGTTCTTTAATACCTTCAGTTAAGCTGTCTTGCTGTTCGTCAGTTAATTCTAAAGTGGGTAAGCTATCAATCCAGGCTTGGCGCTCTTCTAATTCGGCTTTATGCTCGAGTTCAGCTAAACCAAGTCGAAAGATCTCACTATCACTCATGGTGCTATAGCGATTCTTTAAACGCTTGAGGGTTTGCTCAACGTTTCCGGTAATAGATATTTTTACAACGGATGCCATACTTGTCCTATGATGGCCTATCAAAGGCCCATTGTCAAGCTAAGCCGTTTATCCTGACGCTTTAAGCAAACGTCCGTTTAATAGGATCTCGAACTCACACTCTGTACTTACTCTTTAGGTTCTTTTTTCGGAAGTTTGCTCTCGCGTCTTTTACATCGACCTACCGCGCCTTAATGCCTTAGTGCTCCATCCATAACCGTCAGGTTTGGGTGGTGGTGAATAGGCATATCAATCTATAAAGGCCATTTTTCTAATGCTGTTTATAAGACTTTGTACGGGTTTCCAGCTTTAGCTGAAATGGAAGCGTTAATTAATCCTGAATTGGAATTTAAGAATGACTTAATAACGCTGAAAAATGTGTATGCACCGGTCTGATTATAGTTCTCGATATTGCTTGCCTTTGGGCTAATAGAAACGTTGGCGCTACCCTTAATTTCTCCCCTTTGCCAAGGCAGGGGGTTTTCTTTAAGGTCTTTTAACAAAAAGTTAACAGAGCTAGAAGAATATCTGTGTTAGCGTTTCCGGCGTAGGTACACCCAAGAATCTACACTTTTTCCCTTCCAAGCTAAGCCGCTCTTCGTAGCGGTTTTTAAGTTCTGAAGCTCCTTAAATCCAGCCAAATAGCTGATTCTTTCAGGAATCCAACAAGATTAGCACCAGCTTTTTTGCTTTCTCCTGCTCTATTGGCAATCATGGCTCTTCGGATGCAGGAGAAGATTGCGCGATAGCAGCTTTTCTCTAGGCGCTCGAGCTTCAGGGCTTGCCAGAATAGCCACTGATAGAATCTGAGGTTGTTTAGGTCGTTTAGAGCGGTGGCGCAATGCACAGCCGCTTTGTTTATGGCTGCTTTCTTGCGATTATCCGCCGCCTCGGGAATCTCTTGGATGCTGTCTAAGGCTGCTTGATCTTGGGGTGGCACAGTCACAGAACAACCTAAAAGCAAGTTGTCATTTGGTAACCCTAAGTGGTCTATTAGTATATTAATATCTTGCTCTCGTGGGGTTAGTGACTGTGCCATTTCTTGCAAAAATGCCCATGCTGTTTTGCCATCGTCAATGTCTGCTGTTAAATCGCGGTACTGCCCATTTAGGTCTTGAAAACTCAATTTGGCTTTAAACGCTGTTCCTGGTTTCATGTTGATAGCCCACAAGGAGCCATCAGATTTGGTTTTGCCGTTATGGGTGGTCATGTGACCACGCTGGTCTATCAGTCCAGCCTTTGTCAGATGATCAATATGTCGGTATAGCGTTCGTCTGCTTATGTTTAGGGCAAGGGCAACAATTTCAGCTGGACAGAAGAAAGCTATTTGATGCGGGTTTGCTTTGTATTTTCTGCGAGATGCAATTTCGTTAGCAACCTCAACTAAGGTCGTGTAAATAGCTTTAGAGCGTTTTGTTGACATACTCTCCACCTAAGCATTCGCTATAGGGTGGAGATTCTTGTTCTC
>CAZWJZ010000413.1:0-3974 GCA_964634665.1 uncultured bacterium
TTAAGACTGAAGCTGATGAAGTCGAAATTGCTTATCAAATGGCGTTTGAAGAACCTTTACCAAGTTGCTTAGTGCGCTACTGGACGCTAGCTGAAATAGTAACCGCATTTTCTAAACCCCCATTAAGGCTCGAGTGTTTAGAAGAATTTCCTTATGGAGATTTTCACGAGTTACCTGGGCTGTTTACGATTGTGTCTACTAAACTATAGATTAGGATGCTTTTGACACATCCTAATCTATAGTTTCAAAAGCCTTAGATAATCTTAAATACTGCTTTCTAAAAGCTCATTTAAACTGTCATAGGCTTGCTCAAATCCTTTGGTCATGCCGCCTTTGACTGACATGTTGAATTCTTCTTGGGTTGCGAAGCTTATATGGTTTGTTAGTTTGGTTTTGCCTTTTAACTCTTTATAAGAACAGTGAGTCAAAACCAAAGCACTTTTATATTTTGAAACATAGGTTTACTAAAGAGGTTCTTGTTGAAGTACAACTTTAACGCTTCTTTTTGTACTTCCTCTAAAATAACTAAGTTCCACTTCATCCCTAACGCTATAATTTGTTTCGAGTAAAGTAGCAAGATCATTGTAATCATGAACCGTTACGCCATCTATGGCGAGTAAAATGTCACCCCCTATAAAGTAACGCCTATTGCCATAAACCACTTGCTCCTGAGCACCCCTAAGACCCGCACTTGCTAAGGGTTCAGCTACTTGAACCAGTAACAAACCCTCTGTACTCGCCAAGCCCAGCACTTCTGCAAAACGAGCTGAAATGCTATAGGCACTTCTTGAGCCAATACCCAACCATGGTCTACGGTAACGACCAAACTCGAGTAAGTCAGGAATGACACGTTTTAGGGTATCTACAGGTACCGCAAAGCCTACCCCTGCGTTGGTTCCACTGGGGCTAAAAATGGCTGTGTTTATGCCTATAACGCGACCTGCACTGTCTAGCAGCGGGCCACCTGAGTTACCCCGATTTATAGAGGCATCTGTCTGAATAATACCCGTTATATCTAAATCTTCTGGACCTGTTATGGTGCGATTTAAGGCACTTATAACACCCGTCGTTAAGGTACGGCTAAACTCCCCGAAGGGATTACCTATAGCTATAGCACGTTGACCTACTTGCAAATGAGTTGATTGCCCTAGTTCAACGGGTTGCAAAAATTCAGCATCAGCCTCTACTTTCAAAATAGCCAAATCATTACGTGGATCTACGCCAATAAGCTGAGCTGCTAAGGTAATGTCATCTTCAAAGGTAACTTCTAGTTTATCCGCTTGGGCATCTTGCACAACATGATAATTTGTTAATATATGACCTTGTCTATCTAAAACAAACCCTGAACCAGACCCTTCTTGCTCAACAACATCCAGAAAAAACCCATACTGTAAAACTTTAGTCGTGACACTAACAACTGAAGGAGCAACCCGGTTATAGACATCTATAACGCGTTTCTCAGCAAAATCTAAACCAGCTGCGTCTATCAGCGCAAGCGTAGCTTCTGCATCTGAAGCTAAATCAGTAATTTGCGTTTGCGCAGCTACCGTAGTGGGCAAAACTGTTGTTTCAGAAGGAGCGACTTTACAAGCAACCAACGTTAACACCATTAAAAGAACCATGTACTTATAAACCATACTGACTTTATCTTAAAAGACCAGCTGATTTACAGTTTGCACTGCGCAACATAATAGTTAGGACATTTATCTCACTCTTTACAAAGCTAAGCTTTCTATACTACAAAGATGAAACGAATCATGCTAAGCATTGCGCTCATCATCATCTTAGGGGCTGCAGGTTTTGGTGCTTATAGCTTAGGTAACAGAATAGCCTCGAGTCCTAGTAATGTTGAGATTACAGGTACTGCTTTTCAAAATCCTATTGATGTGAGTGAAGTGACCCTGAAAACTGCTGGAGATGTTGATGTAAGCCTCAAAGATTATGCAGGCAAAGTCACCTTGGTCTTTTTTGGTTTTACCCGTTGCCCTGATGTTTGCCCTATTACGCTAGGTCGCTTAGCCAAAATGATAGATGACTATGAATTACAAGATGAAGTTCAGGTAGTCATGATTACGGTTGATCCTGACTTTGATACGCCCGATATTACAAATACTTATACAAGTGCCTTTCATGATGACTTTGTTGGCTTGAGTGGCAGCAATTCAGAGGTAGCTAAAGTGCTAGAAACCTTTTTTATTGGCGCTGGGCAAAATGCTGATGGCAGCATTTTTCACACAGATGTTGTTTTTGTAGTTAACCGTGAAAGTGGTGTTAAGTATCTTTATGGTCAAAGTAATTTAGAAGATTTACCTAGCAACGTTGCTGCCTTAGTGGCACGTTCTGACTGGTAAGCAACTACAAAAAAGATACGGCAAGCATAAAAACGCCTGCAGTATCTCTTAACAACGCAAAAACCTTAATAAACACCGAGTCTATTACGACCTAAGTTCTTAGCCGAATCAAGCATATGAATAGCACGCTGCAGCAACTCACCTGCACTAAGCTCGAGTTCAGAACTTTTACTTGCTACACCCAAACTCATACTGGCACTCAAAGGCTCATCATCTTCAGGACTAAGCTCGAGCTTTTCTAATTCTTCAATAATGTTTGTAGCTACATATTTAGCACCATCTTGATTGGTGTTTGGCAGTACAACAGCAAATTTAGTATCCCCATATCTAGCTAAAAAATCTGCTGGTCTACGCAGGCAACGCTGACAGGCTTTAGCTACGCTTTGCAGGTAAGCATCAGCAGCATCTTGCCCGAAGGTTTCAACAAAAATATCAAAATGCTCTATATTCAGAATAATTACTGCCAAATCTTGCTTATCTCTAAACGAACGACGTACTTCTCTATCTAAATACGTGTCAAAATACTTACGATTCGCTAAACCTGTTAAACCATCACTAAGCGAAAGCAACTCGAGTTTTTCTTGGTTTTCTTTAAGCGCATTTTGAGCTATTTTTAAAGCCGTAACATCTTGCATAATACCCATAATGCCTAAGGCATTGCCGTCATTATCTCGCAAGACTGTTTTACTTACACTCAACCACAAGGGTTGACCATCTTGCTTATGTAAAAGCTGTAGTTTCTTAAGATGCTTACCGTTACCCAAAAGGGCTTCTTGATCTTCTTTACTAGCTTTTAAAGCATCAAATTCAGTGTAAATCCAAGGCATATCTAGCTCTTGCATACCCACAATATCTTGACAATGCCTCAAATTAGCAAGCTCAGCAAAAGCCTGATTACAACCCGCATACTCGAGCTTTTCATTCTTCCAGTAAATAGGCATATCTGTATGTTTTAAAAACTGCTCAAGTAATTTATCTGAACTAATAACTGACGAGTGTTTAACGAAAGCCTCTTGATTATTTTGCTGCACGACGTTATTCATAATGATGTTTCCTTTACAAGGACTAAAGACAGAATCTTAGTAACTTTTCTTTAGCTTACAAAGCTCGAGTTACAGTTCTGTTACGTCTATTAGTATTCGATAGTCGTTATATAAAAGTAATTTAGAAGATTTCCCTAGCAACATTATGGTAAGTTTTATGACCCCAAATACCCTGATTTAATACGAGCAAAGATTCACCCAACAGACAAAGTAACCCCTTATAATCACTTACATAGTTACGATCGAAATGGAAATTCTTTAGATGATAATTTAAACATCGTTCCGTATAAAAAATCGCCAGCACATATTCTGATTAGATAGGAGGTATCATGACAATCAGTGGAAAACAAATAAAAAAACTCTCTTTTAATGATTACCCTCTTTTCAAAATGGTTTTGGATGAAAGCAATTTGAACTGCACTATTTTTATTGCTGGAGCCATACAAGACCTAGGAAAACGAATCGAAATCTTGAAAAAGGGTACTCTTTTAATTCAATCGTGGCAGTCTTTAATTGTTAAAAGAGTGTAACTATTCAGGCCTATTCAAAGGCGCGGGAATAGCGTAAAGTAGGTAATCAC
>CAZWJZ010000414.1:0-3962 GCA_964634665.1 uncultured bacterium
TAAACCCTTCTTCGAAATGCTTAACTCTTAAGTTTTATTGAATCCTTGTTCCTTAAGAACAGCTATCCTTGCTTCTTCTCACAAGCCTGCTAGGATTTCCCTTGATACTAGCCTTCAACTTTTGTCCCCGTAGTGAGGTAGCAGGATTAATATCTGTGGTATACGCAAAACTATATATCAAATTAAAGATATCAGGATTCGTAAGTAATACATTCTGCCTGTAAATAAGGTCTTTGATAGCATCATATCTAGTTAAATCCTGCTCATTAGCCAATTTTGATATAGCAGCGCCGTTTAATTGTTGATACTCAAGTGACGTCTCAAAATTATTTAGGTAATCTTGCACCTGCCTTTCTTGATCTCGTATAAGCTCATTGGTTGGATAAGCAAATAAACCGTTGCCTAAAGCTGTTGAGCTAGGTCTAAGCATAGGCAGGTAAGCCGCCAGACTTTTACCATCTCCTGTCATTGCCGTATCAAAAACAATATCTACTTCAGGGTTGTGCAGAGCGTCGTAGACTTCTTGTTGATGGGTGGCGAGTTGCCAGCCTTCGGGTAAGTTAAAGTCATTTGCGCCTGTATAGCGTTTTGACCAAGTTTCTAAGAGAGTTAAGTTCATAAGGTCTTAATTGACCTTATGAACACTCGAGTCTTTTTATTGTCTAAATTATTCCTATAAAGAATTCTGAAGCCAGCCATCCTCTTTTAGCGCCTGAACTCGAACTGCATGCATTGGGTGTTGCTTCTGTAGCTCTTTTGGGCTCTGTGGTTCGTGGTGAAGAACATTATGAAAGTGATGTTGATGTTTTGGTTCGTTTTCCCCAACCTGTGTTTTTCTTTGAGTTTCTTGAGGTCCAGTTTTTTCTGGAGTCGTTGTTTGGCTGTAAGGTTGATTTGGTAACTGAAGTTGCTTTGAAATCGCAGTTACAAGAGCAGCTTGTGGCTGAGTTGGTTTGGCTTGTCTAGCTTTTTGGTTTAAATTCCTGTTTTTGTTGCTTTTCATGCTCTATAATCCTTTTATGACCTTTTCTTTTGATCTTCCACCTGAAGTCACTGAAGCCTTTGGTGATGAGCTTGGGCGTAAAGCGCTTGAGGGCTTATTGCTTCAGCTTGTGCAAGATGAGCGTATGAGTGTTGCCAAGGCTGGTTCTTTACTTGGCTTGGGTCGTATTGAGGCAATTCGTTGGTATACCTCTTTTGGGTTTCATTTTCCGAATTGGGATGAGAATGAAATTGAGCATGAATTCGAGTCGTTTGAGGCGTTATCTGCTCAGCTTCAAGATTAATGCTTGTTGATGCTGTTTTTGATAGCAGTCCTCTTATCTTTCTTGATTCTCTTGGGTATGCCCAGCTTTTACCTGAATTGTTTAGTGTTTGGGTAACACCAACTGTGATTGCTGAGCTTTCTGCACAACCTAATAAAGCAGCTGGAAGTCTAGCTTCTGCTTCTTGGTTAAGTGCTTCTGAAGCTAAAGATACTGTGATTCTAAAGAAAGTTTCATCTTTAAATTTGGATGCGGGTGAGAGTTCAGCTATTGCGCTTGCTTTTAAAAATAGTTGGACGGTTGTTTTAGATGATGGTCTTGCCAGGAAGCGTAGTAGAGCTCTTGGCTTATCTGTTATTGGGACTCTGGGAGTGTTGTTGCTTTTGTATAAGCAGGGTTTGCTTGAGGGTGATTTGAGGCATGATATTGATCGTCTTATGGCGTTTGGTATGTGGCTTGATGATGCGACTATTGCTAGGGTATTAGCTGTGTTTGAAAGTTGATTGTGTTTAGCTGTTTGCATCATAACTGCCCTTTGCCCAGTCTTTAACTTGTTCTTTTAGTTCTTGAGGTTCTATTACTTTTGCGTGGGGTCCGTAACTTGTAATCCAAAAGATTAAGTCTTGGCTTAATGGTGCAGTGATTTGCCATAAGGCTGTGCCGTCTTCTTGTAGGTTTACTGTTTGGCTTGGGTGGCGTTTGGTTCTTTTTATGTAGTGGGCTTTTTCTTGGCTGAATGCTACTTTTATGCTTTTGGCTTCTCCTTCTGAGCTGAATGCTCCGAATTCTTTGTGTGCATATTCTTTTGCATTGAAGTTGGGGTTTTTGAAGTACATTTCGTTGCGTTTTTTGCTGAATAAAAAGTCGAATTGCGTTATTCGGTCTAGTCTTAATCTAATTGGATGATTGAAGCCTGCAGCTAGGCTGTTGTGGCTTACGCCTACTAAGTGAAGGTGGTTGTCGCTTGATATGAGTTTGTATGCGTTGAATTTATAACTGGTTTCTTGGCCTTTTGCGTTTTCGTAAGAAACGCTTGCTATTCGTCTTTCAAGAATAGCTTTGCTTATTTTTTGAAATAACTCAGGATTGTATTGATCTGCTTGTGGGTTGTAAATAATGGGTTCTTTTTGAAGCTGTTTCTTTACTGAGCTGGCCTTGCCTAGGCTGCTTAAGGCACTTTGAAGTAAGGGTGTCAGGTGCGTTGTTTGTGCCACTGCTGTTTTGAGTGCTTCTAATTGATCTTTAGTGAGGGTTAAGTTTACATCGTTTATAACTTCGCTAGCTTCAGGCCATCTTAAGTACCCTTTTTCTAGTGTGTCGTGTTCAAGTAAGCTTCCGTCATCATCGCGTGTGCTTGAGTCAAGGCTTATGTTTCTTTGGGTGTAAAGCTGGTCTCGGTAGCGGTAAACACTTTGGCGACTTACCCCTAATTTGTTTTCGATGTCTTTTACATACCAGGTACGTTTTTCTTGAAAAAGCTTTATGAATTCATCTAATTTAGAGGCTGCCATTGCTCGCACCTCTTAAATCTGTTATTTCTCCTGTCCATGTGTCTAGCATATACCTCTCTGGGGCTTGGCTTTCTTGGCAGTCTTGTGCGTAGGGGCAGTACTTGCAGTGGCTGCCTGCTTTGGCTTTTTTTGTCTGGCTGTTTTTAAGGTCTGTTTGTAGTTCTGTTAGGTAGCTGTCAAGCCAGTTTTTTAGGTTTGGGTTGTTGTGCTCTGTGTGGCTGTTTTGCTCACTTAAGCTTATGGCTTCTGCAGTTTGGTTGTTTTCTTGTGTTTCTAGTTGTCTTAAAGCTAAGTAGAATCTTAGTTGCTCGTGGCTGTAGTTTGCACTGCTGGTTTTCCAGTCAATAATGTGTTCTTTTTGGGGTGTTTTGAGTATGCAGTCAATCACGCCGGTCAGGCTTAGGGTTTCTTCTTTTAGGGTGTACGTGCTTGTTATTCGGTGTTCTATGTGGCTTACTTCGTGTTGCTCGATGTAGGGTAGGCATTTGTTGTTGAAGTAAGTTAACGAGTCTTGTGCTCTTCTTATGAGTTGCTGTGCATCTTCGTTTTCTTGTAGGACTAGGCGTTTGGGTAAGCTTATGTTTTGGGTGCAGGTGTTTTGTTTGGTTTTTAGGCTTGTTGCAATTCGTTTGTGTACGACTTGCCCTAGGGTGCTGCTTGCAAAGGGGGCTAGGATGCTTTGTTTTTGTGTTTTTTCTAAGTGAAGGCGTTTGGGGCATTTCAGGCTGTATTTTAAACTTGGTGATAGTTTCATGGCTTTAGCATGATGCTTGCTTGTCACAGCATTAGGTAACAAACGTTTTAGTGCATGAAGAGTAAGGATTAGGGGTAGCAAAACAAAATGAATGCTTGGGTGGTAGTCATTTTGTTTTGCTGTGTTCATCTCTGATAGCCTCACAGCAGGTTTTATCAAAGCTTATTCCAGTAAAGTTCTAGTAAATTCTAGTGAGTTGGTTTTTTACAAAAGCTCAGGTATTGTTTTGTCATGCTGTTTAAGACCTTGGGTGGCGTTAAGTTAGAAGGAACTGAGTTTAGTTCACCTCAGTCTTTATTGTTACTTGCTTATGTTGCGCTTAAAGGACCTGTTTCTCGAAACTTGATTTTAGAGTTGTTTTGGCCTTTTCAAGCTAATTAGGACTTACGCACACCATTCAAATAAGTCAAGGTGCTGAAGTATAGGGATGGA
>CAZWJZ010000415.1:0-3935 GCA_964634665.1 uncultured bacterium
TCATTACTTATTTTAGTTTTGTTTCAAGCCTAATTCAAACACAAAATGAGCATCTAAACTCAGTTGGTGGAACTAGTCTCTAGATAAGTGTAGACAAAAAAATAAAATTTTAATTGGTAAGCATCACAGTTTTAGGGCACAAATAGGTCTGTCTCTTCAAAGAGCTGCTCTAAGTAGCGCCCATGTACCCTTAGGCTATCTGTTTCTTGTTTGGTTACACTCTCAAAAATACCGTGCATTTCACGATCTAATAAACTAAGCTGCTCAAGCATAAGATCATGTGCTGTTTTACCATCTTTTAGGGTTTCACCTCGCCTGACATTAAAAGGCATTTTGAGGTAATTATTAAGACTATTAGGCAAGTACTCTAAGGCAACTTTACGAAGCAAATAAATATCTTTATTGGTGTTATCTGACAAATTAGGAATACTCGGTAGGGTATTTAAAATAGAACTTCGTATGCTTTGCACCTTCGCGACAATGGCTTTAGAAGCATCTTCTTCTTTAATATGAACAAGTAAATCATCTAAGCTTGACTGCAAATCACTAGAGCTTAAAGGCGGAACAAGCTGCTGTACTTCCTTACTCGAGCCTAGCAAGAAGCCTATAATGAAGAGAACTGGGATGGCTATTAAGCCAACACGCAAATCAAGACTCATGGCGTTCATTAGTACAAAAAGAATAATGATGCCTATCGCAGCAAAAATAATGCCCCAAAGAAGGCGTTTAGCAAGTTTTTTTCCTGTCATTTAAAAAGCATACCTCAAAATAAAGAGAGACTCAGGCGTTTTACTGAGTCTCTCTTTATTAATTCTTTAAGAAGCTTGTTAGGCGTTAAAGTTTTAAATCTTCACTTGGTGCAGGTAACGCCATGGTTGCCGTTACAGACTCAACTTGCTCTTCACGAACACGGTCTAAGTAGGTTTTTGCTTTTGAGATTTCGCCATCTAGCGTTTCAACAGTTTGCTTCATATTTTCAAGGGCAGCAAGTTTGTACTCTGAAATTGAGTCCATGGCAGCGTAAACATTACTAAAAGCTTTTTGGAGTTGTTCAACATTTACACTTGCACTAGCTGCTTGCTCATGTACACCCGTGGTTTGCTTTTTAAGCATTTCACTGGTTGACTCAATAAGATTAGCAGTTGTTTTATTAAGTGCATTAATTTGGTCAAGTACCAGTTTTTGATTAGCTAAGCCTTGTGACACCATAACGGCAGTACGTAAAGCTGAAACGGTTGTGGTTGAAGCGCGATCAACACCTTTAATAAGTTCTAAATTGTTTTTACGGACCAAATCTAGCGCTAAGTAACCTTGAATGCTTACGGCCAATTGTGTTTGTAAATCTTGAACCTTTTGACGAATATAAAAAAGCATTTCTTCTTTAACTACCCTTGCTTTTTCAGGTTCCTTACGCTCAACCTCAGTGATCTTTGCAACCAACGCTTGATCAATCTTTTTAGCCAAGTAAATGTACTGCTCGAGTTTTTCCATGGTTTCCCATAGGTTTACTTTTTCTTGCTCTATGGTTGCGTTATCCATGCGCAGTTCATCTTGGCCGTTGTAAAGAGATTCTAGAATTTTGTTGATGTGGCTTTGACTTGATTGGTATTTTAAAAAGTAGTCTCTTACCTTACTGCCCATAGGTATAATGCCAAAAAGGCGTTTGGGGGCAAACAAGTCCCCTTGTTTACTAGGGTCTAAATCTTCAACGGTTCTGCGTAAATCAACAAGTGTTTTTGATACTTTTGATTTTGAGTCAAGTGCGCCTTCATTAATGGCGTTTACAGGGCGTTCTAGAAATCGGTTTGAGACGTTGGCTGCTGCGCGAATTTCATCGTTACCTAAGTTATGTACAGCCATGACTTTGCTTTGGAATTCTTCGCTTTGTGAGGGTGCAGATAGTACACCTTCGATGAAGTCTTCTACTTTTTGGTCAAGAAGTGACGTGGTGACTTCGTTAAGCTTAATCATAGTGTCAACTTCTTCAGCTTGTATGACTTCAACAGGTTTTGGTGGGGTGAGTACTTCAACATTAGGTGGTTGTAGTTTGTCGGGCATGCTTCCTCCTGCAAATTTGGCTTACTAGTAAAGCCACAATTTTTATTTCTTTGCCAGTTTAACATTTATTGAGTTTTCTTAGAGTCATAATGACGTAAGCTACTAACCTTGCTTTGAACTGAATGTCAATTCGAATTCTACAAGTCATTGTAGTAGCGACTTATAGTATTAGTTTTTACAGCTCTTAATATTAAGATAGATTAGGTTCGGTGCTACAGATACACTTAGCTAATTTCGGTAGTTTATTAAATGCTTTGATGATGCAACCCTTCGTAGAAATACTATAAATTATTAAAGATAAAGCCTGCTTAATTTTTAATCCTTAAGACAGGCTTTATTCAACTTTTTAAATTTTAAAAGCTCGGCAGTCTCGATGAACCATGTTTTAAGATTCTGAATATCTTTTTTAGCATCTATTTATCTCTTTCAACAATCGTCACGCTTAAAATTTTGTCTGATTGAGGCCAAAACGATACAAATCGACCGTTTGATTCAGGGTCTATAAACACCATAAAATCATAACCATCAATGCTTAAGCGTTGGTTTGCAGGGGGCAGCAAGCCGAGTTCTTGAATTAAGTAACTGTCAAAGGTAAAGCTTTCACTGCCCTCTAGAGTTATGCCTTGCAAAGCTAAAAGACCCAGTGTTGTATCGGTAGTGGCAACCGCTAAAGGGACTGAAGGGTCAGACAATTGTAACGATTCAAAAACTTCTAAACCCTCTAGCACGGCACCAAAAATGGTATAACTTCCGTCTAACCAAGGGGTTGCCTCAAAGGTCACAAAAAACTGAGACCCTGCAGTGTTAGGCCCCGCACTTGCCATAGAAACAATACCTGCGGCACTATGACCAATACCTGCTACAATTTCATCTTGTATTTCATAGCCGGGGCCACCCAAACCAGAACCTGTCGGGTCGCCTGTTTGTGCCATAAAATCTTCAAGCACGCGAAAAAACGCGACATCTTCATAGTACCTATTGCGTGATAAAAACACAAAATTATTTACGGTATTGGGCGCTATATCTTCAAACAAATCAAGAAAAACTTCACCCTTGCTTGTAGTAATAATTGCCGCATAGTCTTTGTCAGGCTCGAGTATGTTTTCTGCTTGATCGAAGCTTCGTCTTGGTCGTTCTGTTAGATAAGGTAGGGGTGTGTAGTTTGTGGTTGATGCTGCCTCTAAAACGGGGCTTGCCTCTTCTTCAGTAGCCTCTATATTGGCTGGGTTAAGCGTATCTTGCTGCGTTGTTGCTTCGAGCGTGTCTTCTTGGGTTTCGCTTAGGCTGGCTGTTTCGTTAGTTGTAGCTTCGTTAGCTACATTGGGTACTGATACAACAGTGTCGCTTATCTCGCTGCTTTCTTGACTTGCTTCTAACTCTGCGAAGCTTATACCCCCAGGTATGCTTGTACTGAAAAGACTTGGGTTGTAAGCTATCAGACCTTGTCTCGCTGTTAAAGTATTTATCCAAAGTTCTAAAGTATTGCTTCCTATTGAGAAACAAAAGCCAGCTCTAGGCGAAGCAAAACTATTCATGAAGACTCGGAAACGTTTGTTGGTTGTTTTAATCTCTTCGAGTGGCGCGGCTGCGTAGAGTACATTTTGGTCTACTTGAGTGACTATAACTTCAAGGGTTTCAACATTATCGTAGTAGCTTGCTTCAAAAGGTAAGAATAAAAAGAGGTGCCTTAATACGCCGTGCAAAAGCCCACTTTCAAAGCTCTCTTGCGAGCATTCTCTGGCATCTGCGTTAATGGCAAGTCGATCGTAATCAATAATGTAGCTTAAGGTTTGTGTTTCTTCGTCAAAAAGAACATCATCACCTTGAGCAAAGCTAACAAAACCACTTGTGACTATGAGGCTTAAGATGAGCGTTAA
>CAZWJZ010000416.1:0-3905 GCA_964634665.1 uncultured bacterium
GCCACTGGGGCTTGGTGTCCAGAGTCCTGTTAGGCTTAGTCTGGTGCCTGTTGTGACGTAATCCCATGAGTCTGTACCTCTTTTAGAAAAGATGATGTTGCCTAGTCCTTCAAGATGCCAGTCTGGTACTGAGTTTAGCTGCACTAGGCCTAAGCGCGTGAGTGAGTAAAATGACCATTTATCAAAGGTTTGGGTTAGGCGTAGCTGCGTTCTGAAGCCTAACGCTGTTTCTGTTGCGCTTTGTAAGTGAGGAAAGTGCTTCCAGAGGCCTAGTTGAAATTGCACTCCAAAAGCTTGCTGCACTATGCGGGCAGGGTCAGCATTATCTTGAAAACCGTATTGAATATTGGCAGTTGTGCCTGCTAGGGATCCTGTTAAAGCGGTGTCGTAAGCCAAGTTAACTGAGTAACTATGAGTATTTGAGTGATCTTGTCCCACAACGGAAATACCTAAGCCAGCAGTTAATGGGCTCAAGTCATAATCAAAGTAAGAAGGGTACCAACCATAGGGCGCTAAACTCTGAAACGGATTATAAGGACTAAGCTCAAAATCAGGGTAAGCAATAGCCTCGGGTAACAGCTCGAGCTTTAATTCTGTGTTTATAACCAGCGGGTCAAGTAAGGCAAGGTTGTTACCCTTTGCCCCCATAGAGTTGTAAATAATAGTGTTGTTTACTATGACAGCATCAAATGCGCCGCCAAGTACATTGCTTAGTTGGGTCAGCTTTGCCTGCGGTATATCTAGCTCAAAAAGATTAAATATGCCTGTTCTGTCAGAACTAAAAAGAAGCTTCTCTTCATCAAGCCAAATAGGGTCAAGATCTTGAAAAATATCTGTTGTGAGATACTCGAGCGCAGCATTTTCATATAAAGCAATATCAACAAAGCCTTTACGCCAAATACTGAGTGCTAAGTTGCCTTGCGGGCTAAAGCTAAAGCCGACAATATGCTCGTTATTTTCTAGCTCAATGACAATTTGTTCTTCGTCTTCACACCACTCTATTAAGCTCGAGCCCATACTTGCTTTATCTTGCACATAATAAATGCAGCCGTTGTGCGTGTCTATAAGTTTAGCTCGAGCGCTTTGGCTTAGTTTTTCTTCTTTGCCTGTTTCTATGTCTAAGCTAAAAAGCTCGTAGTAACTGTTGTTTGGCTGGCGGTAGCTTCTGTTGTAAATAAGGGTGCTGTCATTAAGCCAAGCAAGTGAATTGGGTACAGTGCCTTCAATGATTGTCTCTTGATTTTGAAGTTCGCCGTCTTTAAGTTCTGCTAGTTGTATTTTGCCAGCGCTGTACCAAGCTAGCTGATTGGTTCTTGCGTTAAACGCTGCACTTCCTGTGCCGCCACTGGTTTGGGTTAGAAGGTTTTCTTCTTGCCAGTCTCTTTGCTCAACGGTTTCTTTAATGCTAACCTTCCAAGCATCCCAGTCATCAAACAAACTCGAGTTATTAGCATTTTGCCAAGCTACGTTAAAGGCTTTAGGTAAACCACTGTTGTAACTTTTGAGTAACGCAACAATAGCTTCAAACCCATACTTTTCAACCAGAAAGCTTACAAAGTGCCCACCATACAAATACCTAGCGGCACCTGAAGGCCATTCACTAAAGGTATCTAAACTCACTTCAACAAGTTCAGGTAAAGCATCTTCAAAAGCTCGAGTATGCAGCAGGCCTGTGGTGCGTGCATCGGCAACTCTGCCACCTTCTGTATAGGCAGATTCCATGTAAACTGCTATGCCTTCTATAAACCATGGGGGTGCACGATACGCTTGGTCTTCACCAACAATGCCAAAACTAAGCTCATCACTTCGACCCGTATAAGCCAATTGGGTAACATGGGTTAATTCATGCAAAATAAGTAAGTACAAGTCACTTTCACTACCAAAACCAACACTACTCTCAGTAGGAAACAAAGCCCTTAAGTGAATGTTCGGGTGCGGCAGTAAACTCGCAAAGGCATTGTAAGCGTCAAACTCATCTTCAATAACAATAGCTATTTTTTCACTCGGGCTACCAAAGATAGGCTCGAGTACGGCAAGGGCTGTTTCTGCTTCAAAAGCACTCTGCTCTGCGTAACTAAGTAAATGCTCCTCAAAAATAACTATAAAGTTTTCAGTTTCAATTTGTTTTTGTGCTAGTACTGTGCTTAAAAACAAACCCAGTGCAAGGCAAACTAAGCGTCTCATTAAGCATAGTATAGGCAGCTCAGGTCAATTGAATTGTTTGTTTTTATAAATCAAAGCTCGAGTGTTTAAATGTCTTCTAAGCTTTGTTCACTGTTTGAACTGGTAGCTCTATTTTTAAAAGAGAATCTGCTGACAAAATTTTTACAACACTATCTAAGCTTCTCGCGTATGTTGTAGCCTAATAAGTACAACGATATTAGGAGACGGTACTAAATGCACATAGGTATTCCAAGAGAAATCAAAACCCTCGAAAATCGAGTTGGTATGACACCCGCAGGTGTTAAAGAACTCGTTCGGCATGGTCATGAAGTTTGGGTAGAAACCAATGCTGGTTTAGGTAGTGGCTTTGAAGATGCTGATTACGAGGCTTCGGGGGCTACCATCAAGCTAACTGCTAGTGAAGTTTGGTCTGCAGAAATGGTCTGCAAAGTTAAAGAACCCCTAAAAGAAGAATTTGCAAAATTTCGTGAAGACTTAGTTCTTTTTACTTATTTGCATTTAGCTGCTGAAGCCCCACTTACAGAGGCGTTGGTTAACAGCAAAGTTACTTCAATTGCTTATGAAACAGTGCAGCTAGCTAACCGCTCCCTACCACTGCTTACACCTATGAGTGAAGTTGCAGGACGCATGTCAGTACAAATAGGTGCTCACTTCTTAGAAAAAGCTCATGGTGGTAAAGGCATTTTATTAGGTGGCGTACCTGGCGTTCAACCCGGTAAGGTAGCCATTATTGGTGGAGGCATAGCAGGCGTTAACGCAGCCAAAATGGCAATTGGTATGGGCGCACATGTAACTATCTTAGATATAAATGCTGACCGCTTAAGACAACTTGATGATATGTTTATAAGTCGCGCAGAAACCGTCATGTCAAATGAAGCCAATATTGCCGAAGCCGTAGAGCAAGCAGATCTAGTTATAGGCGCGGTCTTAATACCAGGTAGCAAAGCACCCAAGCTTGTTACCGAAGCCATGGTTAAGCAAATGAAAGCAGGCTCTGTCATTGTTGATATAGCCATAGACCAAGGAGGCTGCATAGAAACGGTTGACCGCGTAAGCTCTCATAGTGAACCTACTTATGAGAAACACGGTGTCATTCATTACTCTGTTGGCAATATGCCCGGTGCCGTGCCAAGAACATCAACCTTAGCCCTCACCAATGTGACCTTACCCTACGCCTTAAAACTGGCTAATCAAGGTTACAAGCAGGCATGTACTCAAGATAGTTCACTCAGCTTAGGTCTAAACACACTAAAAGGACATGTAACTCACGAAGGCGTAGCAAGCTCACTTTCTTACGACTACCACTCACCAGCAAGCCTGCTGTCCTAAAAAAGCTCGAGTTTAGTGCCTAAATCGAAGCTAGCTAAAGGTTTGAAGATCTATTCAAATGCGTTCTTTCTTCCCTAGAAATTAACGGGGTCTGCCTTAGAGCTTGTTTATAAGCGTCTGTCAAAATACACCTTTAGGCGTGACGGCTTAATATCAAAACGTTAAGATAGCTTCCGTTATGGAATCTTTTTTTGGAAATGTAGTTACGTTGGTTCTGCTTGTCTTCCTACAATCGGTTCTTGGCTTTGATAATTTGCTGTATGTATCTTTAGAGTCGAGTCGTGCTCCTGAAGATAAACAAAAGATAGTTAGGCAAGTTGGTATTGGCTATTTTCTTTCGGATTGCCTTACTTTTTCTCCTTATTCAAGTCATTGAGTTGTTTCAAGAGCCC
>CAZWJZ010000417.1:0-3871 GCA_964634665.1 uncultured bacterium
GTAAAAGTCACACCATTTCTAATCTTGTGAGTCACTTGTTAGCCCAAGGTAAAAGGGTTTTGGTTACGAGTGAAACAACTCGAGCTTTAGCGGTTCTTAAAGATAAAATTCCTGAAGAAGTATCTGCCTTATGCGTGAATCTTTTAGGTCAAGATAGTAAGTCATTTAATGAGCTTGAACATAGTATTAATGGCATTACTCAAAAGCATGCTACGTATGACCCTGAGGATTACAAAAAAGAAATTGCTCATCTTGAAACTAGTATTGGTGAGATAAAGCAAGAGCATGCACGTATTAATAAAAAGTTGCTCGAGCTTAGAACATCAGAAGTTGAAAGCGTACGTCTTAATAGTTTTTATGAGGGTACAGCGTCAGCTATTGCTCGGAAAGTTAATCTTGATGAGAGCAGCTATGCTTGGCTTCAGGCTAGTGGTGCTGAGGTAAGCTTTACGCAAGAGCAAGCACTGCAGCTACTAACTAATCTAAAGACGCTTGGAGGCTTGCTAAGCAGTGACTTGGCTAGTCAGAGTTTACCTGAGCCTGATGCGCTTATTTCTGTAGATGAGTTTAAGCAGCATGTCAAAGCAGAAGAGGATGCAAAAGAGCAGGATGGTAGATTTTCGAGTTTTCGTAATAATGAAACCTACGCTTCCTTTGGGTTTTTAAAGCCTGAGGAGCTTGAAAGAGTAGCTGAGTTCTCGCAAGGCTTTCAGGGTGAATACAATACGATTCGTCAGTCTAAGGATGAATGGGTTAAAACCGCGCTTCAGGATTGCTTTCAAGGCAGGATGCAGCAATGGCAGGTTCTTTTAAGTAGTCTTGATAGCTTAATGGCTAAAGAAGCTTTAATAGCGCAAGCTTCGTGGTTTGATGGTTTTAGGCTGAGTTACCCTGAAGATAAGTCAGAGAGCCAAATTCTACAAGACGCAAAATTAGTTCGAGAGCAATTAAAGCAAGGTAAGTCATGGACTAATTTTTTAGGTAGGCCTGTTGGTGTTTTTAAGGGTCGCAGCTACCTGAAAACCGATGTATATCTGAATGAAACGCCTGCTAGTGATGTTCAAACTTTAAAGCATGTCATTTTGTACTTAGAATTCAAACGAGAAATGGACACTGTTTGGAGTTACTGGGAGCCTTACTTAGGCAGACCCGTAGCACCCTATGAAATTCAGATAGCAAGCTTTCAAGAATATAAAAAAGTACTAGAAAGTATACTTGAATTAAGGGCAAGTAGTCTTGAATTAGAGTCATTTTTAGGTCAATTAACACCCCCACTATACGTTGATATTAATCCTGAGAGTATGCTCGGGCTTAGCAACTACCTCAACTCAGTTCAGCTACAAGAAGCCCTTAATCAACAAAAGACCGTATTCTCAGAACTCATAGCAGCCTTAGCAACAACAGAAAATTATCATCCCATAACAAAAGAATTCCAAAATGCCCTGCAAGAAAGAAGTAGTGCCGCATGGTTAGAGTGCCAAACTAAGCTGAATGACCTAGTTGAACAAAAACGTCAAATTGAAGAAACTAAGTTACTCATAAAAGAATTTTCAGCCTATGCACCATCAACGGCTCAAGCCCTGCTCAAAACTTTTAAAGAGGCTACTTGGCACACAAGATTTAACGCCTTTAATGAAGCGCAAGCCTGGCTTGAAGCAAGACAATGGCTGAAAGACTACGATGATAAAGATTTACAACGCAGCTTAGAAACCGAATTTCAAAACCAAAGCCAAGCACTAGGTCAAAAAATAGCTCAACTAGCAGCCACAAAAGCATGGCTACACTTCTTAGGTAGATTAACCAGTAGGCAAAGTCAAAGCTTAACTGCGTGGAAAACTGCTGTGAAAAACATTGGTAAAGGAACAGGCAAAAACGCTGCTCACCATCGCAAATTGGCACAAGACTATATGGAAGACTGTATTCCTGCTATTCCAGCATGGATTATGCCACGCTATCGATTACCAGAAATCATGAGCATGTCAGAAAACATGTTTGATGTCATCATAGTTGACGAAGCAAGCCAAACAGGCATTGACGGCTTATTCCTTAATCACATAGGCAAAAGCTTAGTTATTGTTGGAGACGATCAACAAATCAGCCCGTCTTATATCGGTATTAAGCAAGAAGACGTCATTGAATTGCAAAACCAATACCTCTACGATGTCCACCTAGCAGGCATGATAGGTCCCGCCACCAACCTCTACGGACTAGCCCAAATTTTATTTGAAAGCCAAAGTAAAGTAGTACTCAAAGAGCACTTCAGGTGCATGCCAGAAATCATTCGCTTCTCAGACAGCTTATGCTACGCAGCAAAAGGTACACCTTTAATCCCGCTTAGAAACTACCAACCCGACAGACTCGAGCCAATAAAAAAAGTGTATGTTGAAACTGGCTACCAAGAAAGTAGCTCGAGTAACGCTAGTAATCCACCAGAAGCGCAGGCTTTAGTCGAAGCTATCAACGAATGCATAAATGACCCAGCTTACGAAGGAAAAACCATGGGTGTTATTTCCCTCTTAGGTAATCGGCAAGCTGAAGTTATTGGTCAAATGCTAATAGATAGCATCGGTGAAGAAGAAATAGAAAAACGAAATATCGTCTGGGGAGATGCTTATAGTTTTCAAGGGGATGAAAGAGACATCATTTTCCTAAGTTTAGTATCTGCACCTCAAGAGGGTTCAAAAGTAAGGGCACTTACGACTGAGCAAAGTGTTCAACGCTTTAACGTAGCTACAAGTCGAGCTAAAGATCAAATGTGGCTCTTTCATAGCGCTAAGCTCGAGCATTTAAGTTCTAGCCCGTCATGTGTCCGAAGAAAACTTGTTAGCTTTTTTTATGATGACCGTAGCGCTATTTTTGAAAATTATAATCTTGATATTGAAGACTTAATGCGTCAAGCGCAGCTAGCAGAATATCGAGGAAGTTCACCTGCTCCTTTTGACAGCTGGTTTGAAGTAGATGTTTTCACAACGCTGTACTCAAAGGGTTACCGAGTTATTCCACAATTTAAAGTTGCTAACTTTCGCATTGACCTTGTTATTGAAGGAACAAGAGGTCGCTTAGCACTTGAATGTGATGGCGACCGTTGGCACGGGGAGGAGCAGTACCAAGCTGATGTGGCAAGGCAACGCCAGTTAGAACGCGCAGGCTGGGAGTTCTTTAGAGTGCGGGGTAGTTCGTACTATGCTAATCCACACCAAGCCTTAGAACCCCTTTGGAATGAGCTGAAAAGACGGCAAATTTATCCTTACGAAGCCCTGCATAAAGAGGGGCAAGTGATTCCACAAAGTCCCGAGAGGCAAATAGTTAAATCACAACTAAGCGATTTAGATAACACTATTGATGAGCTTATTGAAACAAGCTTTTCTATGTCTCCAGAGCTTGTTCATGCTCTACTCGATTGGGCAAGTCAACAACCTAAGATGTCCGAAAAATTGAAAATGTTCCTAGCGAGAATGCCTCGCAAGATAATCAGTCAAGCCCTAGAAGCGAATGAGGAAGAGGCATTAAATAAAATCTATGATTATGCACAAAGCAAGGGGTTTAAAATGCCCGAATCCAATTAGACGTGATTCAATTCTAAATTTGTATTATTTTCGAATTGTTATAAGTGCGTTAACTATAATAGGCTCAACCAAAACCTAATTGGGCAATAAAGCACTCAGTACAGCATTGTTTGACTAACATTTTTCAGTGTGTTTTATCTTTCTACCTCGACTGCTAGTTGTTAAGGAATAAAAAGAGGTTATGAGCAGCTATTTTGCGACAGATACTAGCACGAAGACTCCAAAAAGAGTTGAGTTGCTGAGAGACAAGTAGGGCAAACGCACTAGAATTCCAAATAGAATAGGGAATGATAAGAAGTATAGTT
>CAZWJZ010000418.1:0-3868 GCA_964634665.1 uncultured bacterium
GTGACTGGGTGGGTGAAGATGGTGCAGGTCATTTTGTAAAAATGGTGCATAACGGCATTGAGTATGGTGACATGCAGCTTATTGCCGAAGCGTATCATCTTATGAAAGATGTTTTAGGCATGAACGCAGATGAAATGGGTGCTAAGTTTTCTGAGTGGAATAAAGGTAAACTTGACTCTTACCTTATTGAAATTAGTGCCGATATTTTTACTGAAAAAGATGAAGATGGCGAACCCATTTTAGAAAAAATCCTTGATACCGCGGGTCAAAAAGGCACAGGTAAATGGACAGCTGTTAATGCACTTACTGAAGGCATCCCCTTAACCTTAATTTCAGAAGCTGTTTTTGCTCGCTTTTTATCTGCCCTTAAAGATGAACGCGTGGCTGCCTCAAGCATTCTTAAAGGCCCCGAAGATAAGCCAACTGTAGATAAAGAGGCGTTTCTAAAAGACTTAGAAGATGCGCTTTATGGCGCAAAAATAACCAGCTATGCGCAAGGCTACATGCTTTTTAGAGCAGCTGCGGAAGAGTACAACTGGAACCTAAACTACGCAGGCATAGCGCAAATGTGGCGCGGTGGCTGCATTATTCGTAGTCGCTTCTTAAATGACATTATGGAAGCTTATCAAGCTGACCCAGACTTACAAAATCTACTTTTAGCTCCGTTCTTTACTAAAGCTATTCATGACAGCCAAGCAGCGTGGCGCAGAGTCATAAGCAAAGCCGTAGAACTCGGCATACCTACACCCGCCATGAGTGCAGCTCTAAATTTTTATGATGGCTACCGTTTAGAGCGTGTACCCGCCAACATGATTCAAGCCCAAAGAGATTACTTTGGCGCGCACACTTATGAACGTATTGACAAGCCACGTGGTGAGTTCTTTCATACCAACTGGACAGGCACAGGCGGCAACGTAACTTCACGTTCTTACAACGCCTAATCGCTAAATTGATGCGGTAGCCTTATTATCTGGGTTTCAACACCTAATCTCATGGTTTAGAGCCAGATAATATCTCCGCACCAGCTTAAAAATAGCCCCAAAAAGCTATCAACATTTTAACAACTGACGTCGTCCTCCTAAACGACAATCAAATTAGGGCGTATAGCTTAGTTACTCAATAAAAGGTTTGCAAAATACTGAATGGGTCTATCCATACTCGCTCCGCTCGGGTGAATTTGCATTTTGCAAATTCACCCTGGAGATGCTTAGTTTTTCACAGCACCAGCTGTTAAGCCAGCAACAATCCTCTTTTGAAAAATACTTGTTACTATAACTATAGGTAGCGTGACCAGCATAGCTGCCGCCATTGTCTGACCAATAGGTGTGCCTAAAGCCTCATAGGTCGTAATAGCTACAGGAACGGTGCTCAGATTGGATTCTTGCAAGGTAAACGTCAACGCAAACAAAAACTCATTCCAAGCAGCAATAAATACCAAAAGCCCAACACTCACCAAAGCAGGAACAAGAAGAGGCGAAAGCACAAAGTAAAACACCTGCCCTGCTGAGGCACCATCAATTCTTGTAGACTCAAACAGTTCAGACGGTAAACTCTGAATAAAATACGTAAGGCAGCCAAATGGCTAAAGAAAGTATAATGTAAATAGCTACTAGCAAGCCTGAAATAGGAGTACTTGACCATGAAAGCGAATTATCTAGCGAGTTAACAAAGCTAAATAACGAAATAGCAAATACACCGGAATAAAAAGAATGAGTAGATAAAAAAAGAAGCTAAATTGTTTTTGACGAAATCGCGCCAAACATTTTATTCCTTCAAGTACCTAGCAGCAAATTTATTACGAGTTCAAACTACAAAGAGTCTCTTCAAGTTATCTACATAAAGACATCAAACCCGAAACCATTATACCAAAGCACCCTATACAATTATGTCCACTCTCGAGCTTTTAAGCTAAGCCAAAAAAGAAATTTCAAGTAAAAATATGCTACTTTAACTCATGAACTCGAGTGATCATAGGCTTATTAAAGAAAAACATGCGCAACTTGACTTGTTGCTCCCTAGCTTAGAGGCTGATGCGTGGCTTATTCCTTGTCGTGAAGAGAATGATAGGTCAGCTGCTTTGGTGGCTGGCTTTGACACGATTGGTGAAACTGTTTTGGTTTTTACTAAGACGGGTAAAAAGATTGCTGTTGTGACTGATTATGATCGGCATGACGCCTTAGCGACTGGTGTTTATGATGAGGTTATTCCTTGCTCGAAGGGCTTTGCTGAGCCTCTGCGAGAGCTTATTAAGGCACATAATTTAAAAACGTTTGCACTTAACTTTAGTGAAGATGACGCTCTTATGGATGGCTTAAGTTATGGTCTTTTGTTGAGACTCAAGAAGCTACTAAAAATGCCTAATTTTGAGCAGCGTGTTGTATCTGCCACACCCATTTTAGAGCCTCTTCGTTGTCAGAAAAGCCCTGAAGAGATTAGGCGACTTCGTGAAGCCATCAAACTAACAGAACTTATTTTTGCTGAACTTGACGCTTTTCTAAGACCTAACATGACTGAATTAGAAGTTACTGCTTTTATTAAAGAACGACAACGCTTTTATGGTACAAGTCCTTCTTTTGGAGATGGTGCTAATGTTATGGCGGGTCGTTACGGTATTGGGCATAGAACTGCAACAGATAAAGCGATTACAGCAGGTGATACGCTTTTAGTTGATATGGGTTGCTTTTATGAGGGTTACACCTCAGACATTCAAAGAACTTACTTTATTTTAGGTGATGAGGCTGCCGTGCCTGCTGATGTGCAGAAACGCTTTGATGTAGGTCAAGAAAGCATGCATAAAGCCATAGCAGCCATAAAAGCAGGTAAGAAAGGCTTCGAGATTGACGCTATTGCCCGCAATCACCAGAAAAAAAATGGCATTACTCCCTACCCACACGCCCTTGGGCATCAAATTGGTAGAACCGTTCATGATGGCGGAAGTTTACTAGCGCCCATAGGCACAAGATATGGCGAACGCGGCAATGTCTCTTTAATAGAAAACGAAGTATACACAGTTGAACCTGTCATACATGGGCAAACCGATGTAGACGGCTGCCCTATAGGCGTAGAGCAAGATGTTTTAGTAACTCAAAACGGAGCAGAGATACTGTCAACACCGCAAGAACAACTGATACTGATTAAGTGACTTTATTTGAATTTACAACAGAAAAAAGTGTGATTAACTGGTATGCGCAAAATGACACCGTTATGGGTGGTATATCAAACAGTCGCATGAGCTATAAAGAAAAAGCTATAGCCCGCTTTTCAGGTAATCTGTCGCTAGAAAATAATGGTGGCTTTGCCCAAGTAAAATACGACAAAACAAGCTTTAACTTAAGTAACTATAAAGAACTCGAGCTTCGTGGTAAGGGTGATGATAAGACCTATCAGCTTCGTTTGCAGACGGATGCTAAGCGTATTTCTTACGGGCAGTCTTTTTTTGCTGCAAGTGACTGGACAAGCATAAAACTTGCTTTTGAAAATTTTAAACCCAGCTTTCGTGGTAGGGATGTTCCTAATGCACCAGCTCTGAATTTAGCTGAAATTCGCGCTGTAAGTTTTATGCTTAGTGATAAACAAGAGGGTCCTTTTGAGCTTTTGATTGACAGTGTAAAAGCGCTTTAATGACTACCGTTAAGCGCGGCAATATAGCGATTGGCTGAGCGTTTCACTGCATTTTTAGCATCTTCTTGAACCACGCCACCAAAGGCACCGTATAGCTTTTCAAAGATGAACGGCTCGAGTGTATCAATAATGTGTTGTACTTTTTTAGCTGATAGGGGGATGATGTTGGGGTAGCTATACATAAAACTCACCCATTTAGGGTCCGCTACAACCTGAATAATATCGCCTGATAGGATTGCACCTTGTT
>CAZWJZ010000419.1:0-3859 GCA_964634665.1 uncultured bacterium
CTTGAAGCGGACGGCATGCACTGCTTGGATGGCTCTGTTGATATTGCTACGGGTTTACCTGATGTTGATTTAGGCTTAAAGTCTGTGTTGTTTGTAGAGCTAGTTGCCAGAGGGGCAAAAACTGATATTCATTCGCTCAACTTTCCACTTGTACCCTCACCCGCTTGGGATTTAATACGCGCACTCAACAGCATTATGGATGAAAATAGGCATATTTTAATTGATGATTGGTATGAAGGTCTTTATGAACTTCAAGAAGAAGATCAGCAGCAACTCGAAGAAAAAAGTGCACGTGTAGATTTAAACAAAATGAAAGAAGACTGGGGCATAAAGGAATTTGCTTTAGGACGAGATGGCATTGACGCCATTAAAGCAAGGGCTTACGAACCCACAGCTAATATTGCAGGTTTGATTAGTGGTTACACAGGTGCAGGCTCAAAAACCATTGTACCTAACGAAGCTAGAGTTAAAATGGATTTTAGACTTATCCCAAATATTGACCCTACAAAAGCACTCGAGCGTCTAAAAGCCCATCTTAAGAAACATGGATTTGATTCTATTGAAGTGATTAGTACAGAACGAGCAGAACCTCCCTACAAAATCTCGGTGAAAGAGCCGATGTCTCAAGCGGTGATTGCAGCAGCCATGAAGGTATATGGTGAGAAACCTATTGTGAATGGTGTTTCTGCTGAAGGTACAATTTTGAAGCATGTGTGGATTCCTTGTGTTTTAACTGGGTTTGCTTCAACAGGTGCTAATCTACATGCACCAGATGAAAATATTCGAATTGATCACTATATTCAGGGTATAAAGTATGCAGCAACAATTATGCAAGAGTTTGGTCAGCAAGAATAATATATGTCACAACTTGGCTCTGAGAAATCTAAGCAAGCGCGTAATCTTTTGACAAATGATGAGTTATGGCTTTTTTTAACTCGTGAGGGTAGCGACCCTGCTTCTCGCTTAGTGTTTGATGCAGCTGTAAGTGGCTTGGCTGCGTTTATGCTTCATCCTGAAAAAGGCGTCTTGGCTTTGGTAGCTAATTATGATGAAGGGCATGTTGAACGCTTAGGTATTTTTGATGAAATTCGGGCCTATGAGCGGTCGTTTGCAGATGCGTTTAAACAGTGGTTGCAAGAAATCAAGCCAACTACTATTTACCTTAATTACTCTGAGAGTGATCATCTTTCTGATGGCTTAAGTCATGGTCAGTATTTAAAAATTAAAACTATTGCTCAGGAAGTATTGCCAGAGTCATTGCTCAGTTCTTCAGAAGACTTATTGGCGTTTGTTCGTGGTCGCAAAACAACAGAGGAACTTCGTCGCCTTAAAACCGCTATTGACGCTAGCTCTGAACTGTACCAACAGCTTTTGCCACAGTTGAAACTAGGTCAAAGTGAAAAAGAAATTCAATCTCTTATGCTGGGTATTGCCAAAGGTTTAGGTTTTGAGATGGAGCTTGGTGACTACGGTGGTGCACTGGTGTGCATTAATCGTGTGGGTCTTGCACACCGTGCCCCGGGTCTTGACAAAGTGCAAGGTGGCGACCTTGTCATTCTTGACCATGGTCTTTATTTTGAGGGCTACTGCTCTGATTTGGCAAGAACAATTTACTTTAAAAAAGAGGGAGAAAGCGAAGTTCCCGAAAAAGAGCAGCGAGCTTTTAAGTCTGCTTATGACGCCATCACAAAAGCTTTCGAAGCGCTTAAACCGGGCTTAGAAGGTTGGCAAATTGATTTATTAGCTAGGGAGCATCACTTAGCAAACGGCTATCCTGAGATTTCACATGCAACAGGTCATCAGATTGGTCGTCATATTCATGATGGTGGAGCAATCTTAGGACCAAAGTGGGAGCGCTATGGCAAAGCACCCTACATCCCCTTAGCAGAAGGTAATGTTTTTACATTAGAGCCAACCATCTTAGCGTCACCAGAGCCTTCTATGCTAGTTGAAGAAAATGTAGTCATTACAAAGGAGAGTGCAAGCTGGTTAAGCAAACGACAAACGCATTTATGGATAGTTTAACGTTGTAAAATTAATTCTCTGGAGGTCTAAATGAAACGTTTTTTAGTATTAATGTTTATAGTAGCAGGTTTTAGTTTGGCGCAAACATGCCCTAATGTTGGAGGTACAGCAACCATTGCACAATGGAGTGAACCGGGAAACCTAAACCCGCTTATTTTTCCAACGACTTATGACCAAAATATTCAAGAGTTAGTATTTTCTGCACTTATCAAACCAACTGCTGATTTATCTTTTGAGCCTGACCTAGCCGAATCTTGGGAAGTTAGCGAAGACCAGCGCACCATTACGTTTACTTTAAAACCTAACTTGTCTTGGCATGATGGCACAGCTTTAACCACCGCAGACATTGCTTTTACTTATACTTCAATGGCAGATGCTCTTTACGATGGTGGTCGTTACGCTGAAATTTCAGTACTCGAGGGTGCAGAGGCTTATAACGCTGGTGAAGCGGATAGCGTAACTGGCATTAATGTCATTGATGCGCAAACTATTTCATTTACAACAACAGAAGCGTTTGCACCTTTTTTACCTGTCATTGGTGGTATTTTCATCTTGCCTGAACATATTTATGGAGCGGTGCCAATTGACCGCTGGCAAGAAGACAGCACAAATCGCGCGCCACTTGGCTCAGGGCCATTTGAGTTTGTTGAGTACCGCTCAGGTGAGTTTGTTGAAGTCACAGCTTTCGAAAATTATCATGAGGGTCGCCCTTGTTTAGATCGCATTATCATTAGATTTGGTGATCAAAATACTATGCTGGCAGCTTTGCTAAGTGGCGAAGTAGACGCAGCGCAAGTACCAATTAACAGTGTCGACAGCGTAACAAGTGCTGAAGATGTAGACCTAAAAATAGTTGATTCATTAAGTTTTCAGTATCTTGGTACTAATTTAAGGCATGAAGCTCTTTCACAGCCCGAAGTGCGACAGGCAATTGCTCATGCATTAAACCGTGAGGCAATGGTGAACGGTCTTTTAAGAGGCTATGGTCAAACGCTAAACACCATTTTCCCCACCAATCACTGGTCATACCCACCTAATGTTGAGGCCATAAATTACGATGTGGAAATGGCAAATCAAATTTTAGATGATGCTGGCTGGGTGATTAACAATGGCGTACGAAGTAAAGATGGTGTAGAACTAAACCTCTCCATTTTTTACCCAACAGGCAATCAAGTACGGGAGCGTAGTGCACCTCTGATCCAAGCAAACTTAAGAGATATTGGCATTAACGTCGAACTACAAGCTATGGACTTTGCAACACTTGTGACCTACCTGCTACCTAGAAATGAAGCGGGTGACCCAACAACTGTAAGTGCCGAAGGGCTTGAAATGTTCCTACTTGGCTACGGTATTGAACGTGACCCAAATGAGTATCTTTCTTACTTTGTTGAAAGTGACATGCCACCTAACGGCTTTAATTTTACAGGTTATATAAAACCAGAAGTAGAAGATCTATTAAGAGCAGGACAAGTTAGCCTCGACCTTGAGGAGCGCACACAGATTTACCGTGATTTTGCCCTCATTATGCGTGAAGATTTACCATGGGTTCCTCTTTATCAACAACAAGATTTATATGCTAATCAAACAAGATTACAAGGCTTTGCACCTGATATTAGAGGTGTAAATGTCAACGTTAGCAACTGGTGGTTAGGTGAATAAGTAACAATTAAGCTAAAAGCTCGAGTTTTTTATTTAGAGCTCGAGTTTTTCTAATTTATTAAACTTTTGCAATCTTTGTTTTAGCCGTCTTTCCGTACCCCTCTTTTCAAGAAATAAAGAATTACATCAACTCCGAGTAAGCATTTTGCTCACATGTTAAGGCTTTCAAGGGAAA
>CAZWJZ010000420.1:0-3859 GCA_964634665.1 uncultured bacterium
CTTGTTTTATCACCAATAAGCTGAGCCGTCTTCGCAATATCCAAATTTACATTCATACTTCGATGATAATTTAAACGTTAACGCAATGTCAAACGCTATTCTAAAGCCAAGGAGAAAACCATGCAAAGTTACAAAAACATCATAAAAACCGAAGAACAATTCCGCGAAATCATGGGCCACCCCAACGAACGCGTAAGCGGCAAAGTCTTAAATCATCTAGACGAAAACTGCCAAAACTTCATACAAAGAACCCCTTTCATTATCCTAAGTACAGCCAACAAACAAGGCCAGCAAGACACATCACCCAAAGGTGACCCGGCAGGCTTCATAAAAATAATAGACCCGAACACCATCGCCATACCCGAACGCCTCGGTAACCGGAAAGCAGACAGCTTCGCAAACATAATAGAAAACCCAAACGTCGGCCTACTCTTCATGATTCCAGGAAAAAAAGAAACCCTCAGAGCAAGCGGAACCGCCATCATCGTAAGAGACCAAAACATACGCGAAGACCTCGCCTTTAACAACAAACTACCCGACTTCGCCTTCATCATCACCATACAAGAAGCCTACTTCCACTGCGCCAAATGCATGACCCGCTCAAAGCTATGGCAACCCGAACACTGGCCCAACCAAGACGGTCTACCCACACTCGGCAAAACCATGGTAGACGCAGGCAAACTCAAGCTAAGCGCAGAAGAAATGGATGCATTAATAGAAAAAGATTACAAAAACAGACTCTACTGATTTATCCCCCCTACCCCCCCTTAGAAAGGGGGGGGGATGTGAATAGCCCTGCTTAATTTATTTCGATTAGGAGGGTATTGTTTTAATACTGTACTTTCCCCCTTTTCAAGGGGGAGTTAAGGGGGGATATTATGCGGTACACTTTGCAATGAATGATTAAAACAGATTTTCATTTACCTTATAATCCTAAGCTTGTTAAGCGTGCCAAGGAATTACGTAAAAATATGACCATTCCAGAAAAGAAGCTTTGGCAAGGCTTTCTTCGCGAATTGCCTGTAAGAGTGCTACGTCAGCGTCCTATTGACCAGTTTATTGTTGATTTTTATGTATCTAGCTCGAAGTTAGTCATTGAAGTAGATGGAGAGTCACATTTTACTGAGCAGGGTAAAGCACATGATGCTGAGCGCACAGTTGTTTTAGAAAGCTATGGTTTAAGTGTTATTCGTTTTACAAATGCTGAAGTTATGAACGCCTTTGAAGGTGTTTGCTTTCAGATAAGTGAGCAGCTTAAACGCTAAACCAAGTGGCTACTGAATACTCGAGTTCTTCTGGGGTATAGCTTTGCTCAATATAGTCTAATATTGTTTTGACTTCTTCTGGGCTGGCTGCGAGTTCTGAGCGTATGTTGTTTAGGTCGTATACCGAGCCGTTTGGTTTTAGGTTTTCATCTACGTGCAGGGTGAGTTGATGACGGTGTTTCATGAGTTGCTCGTAAACGCCAGCGTAAATCATGGGGTCGTAGCTTGCTTTGTTTGTTTGGCTTAGCTTTAGTTGTACTGCGAGTTCTTGTAAGTCTTGCCAGAGTAAGTCTAGAACATTGGGGGGTGCGTCAGCATTTTCGCGTTCGTGTTGGGGTTGGTTTATGCTTTTTGCTCTTGCTTCTTCTATGAGTTTGCGTATGCGTTTTGAGGGTACGGGTAAGACAAATAGGGTTTCTTTGCTTGCTAAAATTACTTCAGCAGCATCGTCTTGTTTTTGTACGAGTTCTATGAGTCTGTTACCAATTAAGGGTACTTCGCCTATCAAAATATCTGCTTCGTTTTGGTGTTTGTCATGCCAGGTTTTTATGCTTTGCCTTGCCCATAAGCCAACGGCTTTTCTTATACCTGCGTGAGTCACACCGTTTATTTCTGGGTATTTGGCTAGTATGTTGGCTGTTTCAAAGGCAGCTCTTGTGACATCCCATTGTAATAAATGAACGTTTCTATGGGCTTGTTCTGCGAGTAGTGAGAGTTGTTGCAAGTATAGGCTTTTGCCGACACCGGGCAGGCCGGCAAATAAAACAATTTTTTGTTCTTTAATACTTTTTTGAAAGCTTTGGTGGAGTTCACTGTTGGGCGTTAGGATGAGTTTAGACATGATTATCCTCTGCCTATCTAAATCTATCTGCGCTGGGTACATCACCAATAGGTACTTCTATGAGGGTGGGGGTGTCGTTTACGCTGATGCCTTGTTTGATGGCTTGCCTGAATGCTTGAGGGGTTTCTGCTTTTAGGGCTTGCGCACCAAAGGACTCTGCCATTTTTATAAAGTCAGGGTTATGCAAGTTACTAGCTATAACTCGGTTATCGTACAGGCTTTTTTGCATTTGCTGCACGTTGCCGTACTGATTGTTGTTAAAGACAATGGTGATGAGGCCAATGTTGTGCTGCACGGCTGTGGCGAGTTCTTGCACAGCAAACATAAAGCCACCATCACCTGCAACGGAAATGACAGGTACGTCTGGCTTGGCAACTTTTACACCCAAGGCAGTCGGGAAACCATAACCTAGGGTGCCCTGATAGCCTGTAGATATGAAGGTTCTTGGGTGATACGTTGGGTAGGCAATGCGGCTGGCAAAGCCAACTTGAGTGAGTTCATCTACAAAGATACCGTTTTCACCGAGTTCTTCGCGAATGATATCAAGGTAGGTCATTTGGGGTTCTAGAACGCCGACTTCTTTACGCCATGCGTTTTTAAAGCTTGTTAATTCTTCTTCGCGAGAAGCTCTGGCTATATTATGCTTAGCGCTTTCTTCAATGAGTAAAGGCAAAGCATCTTCGGCTCGAGCTGTTATAGCAATAGTAGGCAGAGCAAAACGTAAGTGACTTAAGGCATCTACATCTAAACGAATGATTTTGGGTTTATGAGTGCTTGACCATTTCTGCATGGCAACCCTCATATTGCTACCAATTGCAATTACTACATCAGCATTATTCCAGAGCTTTTCAGCTGGGGGCTGATGCACACTCAAGTAATGCCGAGCATCTAAAACACCTTGCCCTGTTCGGTATGCCACCACGGGTGCTTGCAGCATTTCAGCAAGCTGACGCACTTCTGCACTACAGTCTAGCGCGCCACCACCCACAAAAATCAGCGGGTTTTTAGCTTCACCTAGTAACTTAGCAGCTTCACCAATGGCATCTGCATCTATAGGTGGAAAGTAAGGCTCGAGTGTTTGGCTTGCCATATTAACAACAGCGTGTTCTTCTAGTACATCCATAGGTACTTCTAAGCCTACGGGCTGGGGTCTGCCTGACTGCATTTGCTTAAAGGCTTCTGCTATTTTGCTGGGCGCTTCGCTAGGGCTGTTAACTCGCTCTGCCCATTTGGTGAGTGAGCGCATAACACCAAGCTGGTCAGGAATTTCATGTAGCACACCTAGGTCTTTACCAAGGGCTTTACGTGGAATTTGCCCAACCAAACAAAGCACTTTGGCGTTCAGTCCATAAGCAGTAGCTAGTGCTGCGGATGCATTTAGAAAACCTGGGCCAGGAACCACGCTATACACGGTTGGTTTACCTGTTGCCAAGTGACTACCTAACGCCATATAAGCAACACCTTGCTCATGCCTAGAGTGAATCACTCTAATCTGCTCAGCGTGATCATAGAGAGCATTGTAAAGCCAGTCATTTTGCACACCTGGTAGACCAAAAACCGTATCAATGCCTTGATTAATTAAAGCTTTAACGACAGCTTCGCCGCCAGTCAGTTTTTGTGTCATAAAGATGTCCTTGAATAGGTTATAGCAAGGCTGATAGAAGACGCTAGACAGCAGACGGTAGGCAGGTTTTGACTTTTCTGCCTACTTCTTACGGGTAAGTGCCTACTCAAGCATAGCTGACTCATGAAT
>CAZWJZ010000421.1:0-3852 GCA_964634665.1 uncultured bacterium
TAAGCCTGATGCTACAAGTAGGGTTATGCCTGTTCTTAAAGACAGGTAAACTAATGAAGCTTCAAGGTCGGTTTCTTCAAGAGGCTTAAAGATACGCTCAACCAGTGCGCCACGCTCGGTAGGTTGAAGCTCGAGTGCTACATTGATTTGTGCAAACATTTGCTGCAAGATTTGACCTACGGTACTAAACTCATCACTGTTAAAGGTTAAAACGCCGGTTGTGAAACCGTCAGGGTAACCTGCTTCGGTTAAAAGCTGCTTTGCCTTTTCAATGTCGTATTCGTAGGGTGGTTGTGCAACATGTCCAAACACAGCTTCTGGCATGACTGAGGTTAAAGCAGTACCGTAACCTTGCAAGGCTACTTGTACGAGCTGCTCGCGGTCAATTGCGTGATTTAAAGCTTGACGAACGCGAATATCATTAAAAGGTGCGATTTGGGTATTCATAGGGAAGATGCGTGCAAATACACTTTCACTAGCATCAATCACAATCTCAGGGTTTAATTCTAAAGAGGCAACAAGGGGCGGTGGAACTGTTTCTATAAAGTGCGCCTCACCGCTTTGCAGTAAAGCAATTCGGGTAGCATCGTTAGGAACCACACGGAATTCAATTTGCTCTACTTTGGCGGGGTCACCCCAGTAGTCTTCAAAGGCTTCAACCCTAATGTACTGGCCATCTAACCACTCTTTAAATTTAAACGGACCAGTGCCTACAGGGTTTCTATCAATAGCTTCACCATAAGTTTCAATGGCCGTACTGCTAATAATACGAGCATTTGCTGTGGCAAAATTAAAAATCATGGCACCACTTGGTTGACTTAAATTAAAGCGAACAGTGCTATCGTCAATAACATCAATACTTTCAATATCTTGCAAAATGCTTACCGCGCGACCTGCTAAAGGATTATCACCATCTCTTGCCCAATCAAAGTAATACTTTACTTCTTCAGCATTAAAAGGTGTGCCATCATGAAAACTAACACCCTCACGCAAACTAAAGGTAATAGTCGTAGCCTCATCATTAATTTCCCAAGAGCTAGCTAATTCAGGAACAAGATTCAAATCTTTATCAAAGCCAATAAGGCCCTCAAAAAGAACACGGCCAACCGTATTATCAGAAAGACCACGATTATCAGCAGGATTTAAAGAACCATGCTCAAGCTGCTGAGCAATAACAACGGTTTCTTGTGCCATAGCAGTCGTTGCTAAAGCCATAAACAAAATAAAAACTAAACGTAACAAAATTACCTCCCAAGATAAAAATGACTAAGGTGAAAAACTCGAGCTTTACTCGAGTGTGTAAGCTTCTGCTTGACGGTTTGTTAAGCTGGGTAGCTGTTTTCTAACTCTTTCGACTTCGTTTAAGTCAATATCTGCAATGATCACCCCCTCTTTATCAGGGGCACATGCAATAACGGTGCCCCATGGGTCAATCACCATGCTACGACCATAACTGCCCATTCCGGGTCCATGAATGGTCGCGGGTGCAACAATGAACATGCCATTTTCTATGGCTCTGGCACGCAACAAGACCTCCCAATGGTCTTTGCCTGTTAAAAGAGCAAAGTTTGAAGGTACCAAAACAAGTTTAGCGCCGGCAAGTGCATAGAGTCTAAAGAGTTCAGGAAAGCGCAAGTCATAACAAATGGTCATGCCGAGTTTCCCAAAGGGAGTATCTACCATGACGGGTTTGGTACCGGGTTGATTATGTCGAGATTCTAAAGGGGATAGCTTGTCATTAATAAAAGCATCAAAAAGATGGATTTTTGCGTACTTGCCTATCATCTCTCCGTCAGGATTAAATAACATGCTTGTGTTAAACATGCGCTCTTGCCCTGACACTTTTTCGTTGTAACTACCTGCTAGCAAATAAACCTGATGCTCTTTTGCGGCTTTGGCTAAGTGCTCACTTAAAGGACCAGGTATGCTTTCGCCATTGGCAAAACGAAGGTCACTATTGCCCATGATGTGAAAGCTTTCAGGCAGAGCAATCAGGTCTACACGTTCTTGCGCTGCTTTATCAATAAGACGCAACGCATTATCGATATTGGCTTGCTTGTCGTCGCCAACGGTCATTTGAATAACTGCAATTTTAATAACTGACCTCCTTAAGCTCGAGTTTCTAAATAGATGAATGGCTTTAATCGTTAAAAGGAAGATTTTCTTGAAGATAGTGTTTGTTATTGGTGAGGTGTTGATGCATTAAGTTTTGTGCTTGCTTTGCGTTACCTTCAATCATGGCTTGTGCAATGGCGACATGTTCTAAGTGACTGAGTTTCACGCGATCAAGCACATCTGCTTGACTCGTTACAAGTTTTTGCCATCTATGGAGTTTTACATAGTCATAAATACGATCAAGGATTTGCTCAACCAGTCTACTTTGGGTCATGCAGGCTATAAAACGGTGAAAGGCTTCATTTTCTTTAAGCGTTTCACCTAATAAGCCTCGTTCTAAGTGAATCTCTGTTTGTTTAAGAATGGCCTCTAGGTGTGTTTGACTATCTTGATTTATACGTTGTGTTGCTAGTTTTACGGCAACGGTTTCATGGGCAATGCGTACCTCAAAGGCATCATGAAGGTCTTGGCTAGTAACAAGATAAGCGCGAACACCACCACCTGCTACAGGCTCGAGTAAGCCTTCATTTTTGAGTAAATGAATAGCCTCTCTGACAGGGGTGCGACTTACGCCAAGTTGTTCTGCTAACTGGGTTTCAAAAATGGGTTCTTGGGTTGTGAAGGCATTGCTATAGATAAGTTGTTTTAAATGTTCATAGACTTTTTCATTTAGTCCAACTGTTTTAAGCATAAACCCTCAATCGTTTAAAGTGTACCCATGTATACACGTATACATGGTATGGTAAATTGATAAGAGAAGTCAAGCGATACCTTTAAAGCAACCTAAAGAGAAATGAGGTAGTCATGAAGCAAATCGTAATTTACGGTTCACCCGCAGTAGGCAAACACGAAGTTTCGCTAGCATTAGAAAAACAACTAGGCTACAAACGAATTCAGCGCCAACTCACCTATAAAACCATGCTGACCGTATTTGATTGGGGTTCAGATTCATTTAAAAAGGTGTTACCCGAAATTCACACGGTAATGATGGCAGAAGCTGCAAGAGTAGGCATCGACCTAATCTTTTCTTTTGTTTACTCACCCTCAAGAAGACACGTAGCCCAAGGATACTTTGACAGTGTCGAGCAGTACGGTGGTGAAACTTGCTTAGTACGGCTATTCTCAAGCTCGGAAGCTATGGAAAAACGAGTTGCTGAACCAAACCGAGCTGACATGGGCATAATGTCATCCGTTGAACAACTACGCTCTTACCTAGAACAAAACCCTGACATAATTCAACCTATCTCAGACCGCTCGAGTCTTGAAATTGACTCGGCTTTGCACACTACAGAGCAGATCGCTAACAAAATTATTTCCCACTTTAATTTGTCAAGAAACTAAGCCGATACAGTTTAATTAAGCGAGAGTTTGAACAAAGGCTTATGTAGGCCACTAAGTTCTTTATATACTCTTATTCATGACTGAAATTGATCTTAAGAAAACAGTCTTAGCAACCATGCATTACGGGTTTGATGAAACTGTCTGGCATGCTTCTTTGCAGCAGTCTCTAGAAGGCGTAACTGTTGAGCAAGCAAAGTGGCGACCTGCTGAAGGTCAAAATAGCATTTGGGAATTGGTTCGGCACATCACCCTTTGGAAGCGAGGACTGCTAGAAGGCTGGGAAGCTTTGAGCGCTCAAGATGTTTTTAAAGACTTAAGTAGTGAAGATTGGCTAGCTATCCCAGAAGACGCCATTTGGGAAGATGACCGCAGCGAACTACTCAATGTATCTCGAGC
>CAZWJZ010000422.1:0-3837 GCA_964634665.1 uncultured bacterium
GATGAGAACAAGAATCTCCACCCTATAGCGAATGCTTAGGTGGAGAGTATGTCAACAAGATGTTCAACAGATTATTGCCATTCGAGATTACATTGAAGATGGTATGCCATCTTCAAAAGCCGCTAAGCTTGTACAACATCAGCTTCCGAAGACAAAAAAGGCTTCTCAACCAAACTCCCTAGAAGCATTTACAGAGTCCTTAACACAAGCGTTTTTAGATTTAGATGAAGCTAAAGCTAATAAAATCCTAAGTGAAGCCCATGCATTACATAGGGGAATTGATGTGTTTTTACACATAATGCTGAAGAGTGTTCTTAATTTAGGTGAGCTTTGGCATGCTGGAGAAATTGATATTGCAACAGAGCATTTTGCGAGTAACTATGTGCAAGCAAGATTAAGGTCCCTTTTAAACTCTCAACCCGAGCATGCTGGTAAAAAAACTATAGTGGTCGCTTGTGCCCCTCATGAACAACATGAACTTGGAGCACTTATGCTTGCAGTTATGCTTCGCCAAGCTGCCTACCGTATCATCTATTTAGGTGCTAACACACCAATCAAAGATTTGTCTATTCTTAGTAGTCGTTTAAAGCCAAGTGCCATCCTTATTTCTATTTCAACTCAACCTGCCCTTAAGGCACTACTAAAAGAAAGTACCCTGTTAGGAAAACTAGCACCACTGGTGGCTTTGGGTGGAAGTGCAATTAGTAGCCCTGACTTTAAAGCTCCTTCAGGTACCGTATTACTCACAGGAACTTTAGAGCAAAGCGTTGAGCAAATCCATAGGTTTGTACTTAATCAAGAGAACAAAATGAACTCCTAGCTTATTTAAAACTGACTGAAAAAGAGAAACCCTGTTCGTTATTGAACAGGGTTTTCCTTATGGACTAATAGATTGTAAGACAGTCTTATAGCAAAATAGTTGTGAGTGTTTGGAAATAGTCACAGGTAGTAAATGCTGATCTTCAAAAGTAATTAATCCTCCTTCAAATATTAGGCTCGGTTGCAACTTGATGTAACAATTCCGCTCTATCTTAATAGTTGGGTATGCAGACGGTATACAGCTTGCAAAGCTGAGCCGAAAAAGAAGGGAGCACTATTTATTGTAATTCGCAAATACACACACCATTACGGTGGCTATCACGCTACCAATTTTACTATCTAGAAGGGATAGATACATGGAACCAACCACTATGAGCGCTGCAGCAGCTCTACCTATATTGACCCCCGGCCAGTTTTCACTTGTCTATAACAGCTTTTCTTTTGCTGTTGCAAGCATGGGTGCAGCCTTTATATTTTTCACACTCTCACGTCCTTATATCGGTGAAAAGTACCGTCCTGCCATGCTCATTTCAGCGCTGGTGGTAGCTATAGCGGCGTATCACTATTTCCGCATTTTTAATAGCTGGGAAGAAGCCTACATATTCGTTTTTGGGCGCTACGAACCGACAGGTATCCCTTTTAATGATGCCTATCGTTATGTAGATTGGCTACTGACAGTGCCACTGCTTCTTGTGGAAGCGATTGCCGTTCTAGCACTCGCTAAAGATAAATCATCATCACTCATTTTCCGACTTAGTGGGGCAGCCTTTTTTATGATCTTACTTGGATATCCAGGCGAGGTTTCAAATAGTATTGGAATTCGTGCTTTGTGGGGCTTTTTAAGTTCAGTGCCTTTTGTTTACATTCTTTATGTATTGTGGATAGAGCTGGGTAAAGCACTTGAGCGTGAACCACAACGCGTAAAAGTGCTAGTACGCAATTTACGTTTGCTATTGCTGGCTACTTGGGGTGTTTACCCGATAGCCTATATGGCTCCTTTTGTTGGCTTAGATGGCGCTGTAGCAACTGTTGGTATTCAGGTCGGTTATTCTATCGCTGACGTACTTGCTAAAGCTGGCTTTGGTCTACTCATTTATGCGATAGCACGTGAAAAAACTGCGCTTGATCTTAATGGCAGTGAATCAGAAAGTGTCGTTGCCGAGGCAATAGATGTTGCAAAGGTTTCAGATGACCTATCAGGTGCACAGCTCGAGGGTGCAGGGGATTAATTAATCCGAATTCTTGATTATACTTAGTCTTTAATAAGCAGAAACTCAGTTATTCAAGCTCATTTAGAATTAGGCTTCTTTAAAGAAGAAAGGGTTAATTAATGACTAAAGTATTAATACGCTATGGACTTTTACTTTTTACTTTCTTATCTGCGGTTATAGCCATTAATGAAATGTATGCAATGGGTGGTTCAAGATGGAACGTTCTTGGGTTCAGTGTTTTGTTTACTGCTGGACTCGGTTTCATGTTGAAATTTGAGAATGTTATTGAGTAAAGTAATCCGCATTTAGTTAGCACATAGTAAAGATTAATTATCAAAATGCCCTCATTAATATGAGGGCATTTTTGGGGATACCGTCAGTTAGCGGGTTACTCACTGGGACTTTAGGGCAAAGTGTTGAACAACTGTATAAGCTCTTGAACAAGCAAGATAAATAAATTGGCACCTAATCTGATTAAGGCTGTTTTTGGTAGGTATCAGACTTCTTATACTAAGCTGAAATATCAAGTATTACGACATTTATAATTCCGACCTTGCCGATGTAGTCGAGGCAGGTTTGGGGAGTACGCTTTGACTGGCTAAGGCTTACGACATAATTAATTCAGTTTGGTATAAGGTGTTGTAAATTAATTTAGTAGCTGTTGAAGCAAAAATGCTAAAGACTATTCAAGCCAATACCTTGATGTATGGGCAAAAGAAAAAATGCGAGACTTTTTAAAAAGTCTCGCATTTTTTCTTATCTTAGAAGCTTAGAGAAATTGTCTAGCTCTAAGAAGGAGGTAGAAGCTATGCAAGCCTGGTAATTATGCTTACTGCTCAAAAGTACTGAAATACTGTAAGTGTTTTGAATGCTTTACAGTTTCTAAAGCAATAATACTTTAATCATTCAGTTAGTTCTGAAGCTGGTAACCTTCCGCTTTACTTCGAATGGTCGCAACATTACTTAGAAGGACACCATAGACAATTTTACTGACAATATCAGCAACTGTGTAGGTGATTTGTCTGCCTACAACTGCCCAGTCTGGACTTGATTCTAAGCCACCAATCAGGGGTGCTAGATAGGCGCCTGGATAAAGCATCCATGAGATTAAGAAGACCCACCAGATAGTTGTCATTGTATCTTTTGCCTCTTCTGGCATATCAGCTTTACTCTGTTGAATAATGCGATAAATTAGTACCAGAACATGAACAAAGAAAATCGTTGAAATAAAGCCCCAGACGAGAAATTGTGTTAGGTTAGTGGTTTCATAGAACTGACCAATGTAACCTGTAAGAATCATTAAGGGGCCTGAAACGAAAAACTGATTGCGGTAACTGTGAAACTGTTTGCCTGTGATCGTGACAACAAACAAGATTTGGAACAAAAGCATGGGTACATCAATCAGCCAGTTGAGGTATCTGAAGCCATTTGTAAACAAAATAGCTCCTGCTTCTCTGTCATAGAGACCTGTTTCAGCATTAAAAGTAAAGGCGTTTTCCCAAGCTGTTGTCTGGCTAAAGAGAAGTAGAGCTGCAGAAACCATAACGACGACCGATAAGATTGATGACATGCGATATTTTGGTGAACTAAGGCGTAGAGTTAAAATAAAATATAGCAAGGCTGCAAACATAGATGCGTAACCAAGGGTCAGCACATGCGATACCATATGAAAAGACATGGGTAGATAGCTAGTGATATTTTCCATATATACGGTTTCCATAAAACTTCCTTTCTAGATGAGTCTTTTTTTTGGCTAGTACAGCCTCCTAGAAGTCCCTCATCACTTACAAAGAGGCTTACCAGCAAA
>CAZWJZ010000423.1:0-3835 GCA_964634665.1 uncultured bacterium
TCCTTCTATAGATTCTATAATCTATGATTTTTGTCTATGTAAACGAGCCAAGTCCGGAAACATCTGGACTTGATATAAGGACATGAACACTCTCCTTTTTGCCTTGGTTTATCCCCCTAGAATCATATTTTCTGATTTTGGCAACGGTATCTCTTACGAAATACCCAATTGAGCCAGCAAGCGAAAAGGGTGGGCTTTAGATAATAGCTTGCCTAACTCTGGCAGAAACCCATTCACTTAAAAGTACAAGAATAAAAATAACCAAGAAGATAAGGCTAGCTTGTGACCAACTTAGCGTACCTATGGATGAATCAAGTGCTAAACCAAGACCTCCTGCGCCCACTAAGCCTACTATGGTGGATTCACGTATGTTGATGTCCCACCTAAAGACACTGACACCTGCAAACGTAGGCATGACTTGCGGAACAACAGCATAGACAAGGCTTTGTAAAGGGCTGGCTCCTGTGGCTCTAATAGCTTCAACTTGTTTAGGGCTGATTTCTTCAATAGCTTCATAAAGCAATTTAGCAATAAAGCCAATGGAGCGTAGTCCTATGGCTAGGACCCCTGCCAGAACGCCAGGACCGAGTAAAAAAACCAAAAACAACGCCCAGATGAGTGAGTGAATAGAGCGACTGGAAACAATAATAAAAAGGGCAAATAACCTCAAAAAAGGATGGGGTGTGGTGTTTCTAGCCGCGAGAAAGGCCATTGGCGTTGCTAACAAAATTGCTATGAGCGTGCCTAAGGTTGCTATGGTAAGAGTGTCCCAAATAGGTAACCACAACTTTCCAATATAAGACCACTTGGGCGGAACCATGCGAGAGAACAAATCAAGCGCTTGCTTGGGAGCATCTTGAACATATACCCAGATGGTTTGTTCTGAAATAAGGTACCAGCAAAAGGCAATCAGTAAAAGGGTCGCTGCCCACCCCAAAGCACTTGTCAGGCGTTGCTTGAAGTTGCGATATTCCCAGATTTTCTTATCACCCAAAAACTTAACGGGCATTACTGAACCCACTTCCTAATTAGCCCCGAAAGCAGCTCGAGCCCGAGCACAATAGCAATAATTATTAGTAAGATAGCGCCTGTTGTGTCAAAATCGTAGCGCTGCATAGATGTTCTTAACACAGCCCCAATTCCGCCAGCACCCACAATGCCTAAAATGGCAGATTCTCTAAAGTTGATATCTAAACGATAAGCAGCTAAACCAATAAAGCGTGGCATGACTTGTGGCACAATGGCATAAACAATAATTTGCCACCAAGACGCACCTGTAGTGCGCATGGCTTCAAGTTGCTTTGCGTCTATATCTTCAATGTCTTCAGCCATGAGTTTGGCAATAAAACCAATGCTGGCTAAGGTTAACGTAATCACGCCTGCTAAGGGTCCAAAACCTACCATCACCACAAAGATAAGGGCAACAACCACCTCGGGAAAAGTTCTTGCCATAATAATAAGCACCCTGCAAAACAAATAAATAGGTCTTGGAGCAAGGTTTCTGGCAGCTCCTAAACTAAAAGGAATAGCCAGTACAACGCCGGCAGCGGTAGACACAACAGTCATTGTTAAACTTTCTAAAATACCAATGCGTATATCTTTAAAGCGAGAAATAAAGTCAGGCTGTAAAAAATTGCCAAAAAGCCTAAGCGTACGCGGCCAGCCCTCAGCAATACGTTTGGGGTCAAACTCAATACTCGTGAATGCTAGAAAAAGATAAAGCAAAGTGGCGACAAGTAAAACCCAACGTAAAGCAGGATTTTTGATAAGAGGGGGTTTTGACCAATGACGAGTGGGTAGAGCCATTTAAACAGCTACCTCTGGGGGGGGTTCTAAAGCAGCTGTCCAGTCTTCTTCACCATAAATCATAGTGAGCATGTCATTGCTTAGTCCGCTAGGTTCGCCATCATAAACAATTTCTCCTGAGCGTAAGCCTACAATGCGTTTACAGAATTGTTTTGCTAGCGTTACGTCATGAATGTTAATAATGGCTGCAATACCACCTTCTGTTGCAAGTTCAGTAATAAGCCGCATAATTTGTCGTGAAGTTTTAGGATCAAGGCTAGCGGTAGGCTCATCAACCAATAAAATATCGGGGTTTTGAATGAGTGCTCTGGCTATGCCAACACGCTGACGTTGCCCCCCTGAAAGGGCATCAGCACGCTTATCAACAAAGTCAGATAAGCCAACACGGTCGAGTAAGTAAAAAGCTTGATCTATGTCGGTTTGAGGGTAACGCCTTAAAGTACTTTGCCAAAAGCCAACATAACCTAATCTCCCTGAAAGTACATTTTCCATAACGCTTAAACGCTCTACTAAAGCGTACTCTTGAAAAATCATAGCCATTTTACGCCGAGTGCGCCGCAACGCGCCTGCTCGAAGCTGAGGAATATTCTCACCTGCTAAGATGATATCGCCACTGCTGGGTTCAACCAAACGGTTAATACAACGAATTAGGGTGCTTTTACCCGCACCAGAAGGCCCAATTAATGCAAGTACTTGCCCTTCGGGTATAGATAGGGTGACACCCTTGAGGGCTTCATCACCTGTAGGATAGCGTTTTACTAGAGATTTAAGCTGGAGCATAAGAATAAAAATAAAAAGCCCAGCTACTTTGCTGGGCTTAACATTCACCTTGCGCCTTAAGGCGAGGTGTAATTGACTCCGTTGGCAGTGTCTATCTTCCGAATAACATCCCAATATGTCAGATAATCAATTTCAATAAATTGAGCTTCACCACTTTCGCTAAACTCTGCTTCTAGCGGTGAGCCTGACCAGTCGTAACTAAAAAAGGCTTCCTGAATTTTAGCGGCTAGGTCGGGGTTTAGGTTATAGACGTAACCATAAGCCGTTGTAGGAAACGTCTGTGAAGTATAAATGGAGACATAATCGGCATCAGATACGACATCACGTGCAATCATACGCGCTAATACAGAGTTGGCAATAGAAGCCGCCTGATAATCACCGTTAGCAACCCCAAGAATGGAGTTTTCATGGCTGCCGGAAAAATTAGCTTCAAAATCTTCTCCAGCTATCAAACCAAATTCTGATTTTAAAAGAGCACTAGGGGCTTTGAAACCAGAATTTGAGGTTTCAGAGGTAAAGGCAAGTTGCGCACCTGAAAGATCAGAAGGACTTGCTAAGTCGCTATCTTTAGGAACAATAATTTCCATTTCATACCCAAAAGCACCATCAGCTGCAGCCATCATGGCGAAAGGTCGAAACCCGGCAACATTTACAGCAAAGGGCACACTACCTGTGTTAAAGCCTGATACATGAAGCCTGCCGGCACGCATAGCTTCAAGTTGAGCTGCATTAGAATCAATAGGAAAAAACTGGACTTTTTTGCCAGTAAGTTCTGCCATATGCTCTAAAAAGTCAGCCCAGACTTCTGCATATACGGCAGGATCTTCAACAGGGGTATAGGCAAAAATGATGGTTTCAGGATCAATCCAATCTGCTGAGTCGGTTGGTACATCTGCCAACAAGTCTCCGTCGACGTCACAAAAACGCTCATCGAGCGTGCCACGATCACAATCTTGTGCTAAGACTGTACCAAAAACAAACAGACCTAATGCTAAAACTAGCAATAATCTTTTCATAAATGCTCCTAAGTTTACTAAAGCAAGATTACACATCGAATGTCATGAAATTGTCAATCAGCTTTTCTTTAAGGAAAATGCAGTGGAGCAGTAGAATTATACGTTGGACTTGGCTCGTAATAATTGGTTATCCCGAAGGTCGCGTTGGTAAAGCAAGAAGAAGGCCTTTTTGTTACAAAGGTTATTGACATACTCTCCACCTAAGCATTCGCTATAGGGTGGAGATTCTTGTT
>CAZWJZ010000424.1:0-3834 GCA_964634665.1 uncultured bacterium
GGTTTCTAGATTCGCAAAGCTTAAACTTGTCGCTTAAGACTTCGCCAACAAAGTCGCACGGTGCTTGAGTAAATGTTCAAAAAAGCCTTGAGGGATCGTTCCCTCCAAGGCAAATGACACAATATCTTTAAACTCGAGCATAGGTCAGCTTCTTATAAAAACTTAACTATCACTACTGTCATCATCTGAGGGTTTAGCAGGGCTTTTACCTTGCAGTTGCGTAATGACTTTTTGTTTAATTTCTTCAACCATGGCATCATTTTCTGCGAGTAAAGCTGCCGTTTTTTCTTTACCCTGCGCCAGCCTTTGAGCATCATAAGAGTACCAAGAGCCACTTTTTTGGATGATATCTAAGTCAGTTGCTATATTGATAAGGTCACCTAGTTTATCTATACCTTTACCAAACATAATTTCAACTTCAGCTTCTTTAAAGGGGGGAGCAACTTTGTTTTTCATGACTTTAATGCGGGTTACCACACCAATCTTGTCAGTGCCAGATTTAACATCTGTTTTTCTGCGCACTTCAAGACGAACACTCGAGTAGAATTTGAGTGCACGACCACCGGGTGTGGTTTCAGGGTTACCGTAAATCACACCAATTTTTTCTCTTATTTGGTTAATAAATATAACGGTTGTGTGGCTTTTTGACATAATGCCTGTAAGTTTACGTAGCGCTTGGCTCATGAGTCTTGCTTGTAAGCCTACGTGTGAGTCGCCCATATCGCCTTCTATTTCAGCTCGGGGTACTAGCGCGGCTACTGAGTCAATAACCACAATGTCAACGGCACCTGAACGCACCAGCAATTCACAAATCTCTAAAGCTTGTTCACCTGTATCTGGTTGTGAGACCAGTAGGTTATCAATATCAACCCCAATAGCTTTAGCGTAAATAGGGTCAAGGGCATGTTCAGCATCTATAAAGGCTGCTATGCCACCTGCTTTTTGTGCTTCGGCAACTATATGTAAGCTTATGGTGGTTTTACCGCCTGACTCAGGTCCGTATATTTCAATAACACGACCTCTGGGTACGCCACCTACACCTAAAGCTAAATCAGCACTCATGGAGCCGGTACTAATAACACCTTGGTTAAAAGAATTGTTTTCTTCACCAAGGCGCATAATGGCGCCTTTACCAAATTGTTTTTCAATTTGCAATAAGGTTGTATTTAAGCTTTTTGTTTTATTTTCATCCATAACTAAAACCTTTCAAAGAAGGAAGCCCAGCGGTGCTGGGCTTAAAGGGGGTTCACAAAAGTTTACCTTATTTAATAAGGTAATGCAAGTTTTATTAAGCAATCACCTATTTACGCACTCGAGCTGCTGGCAAAGAGATTAAGTTTACAGGTGTTGTTTCTTCAAACGTCACAAAGGCTTTTGGGTTTTGCTCTTTAATGAAGTTAAGTATTTGCCTTACTTGTTTTCTTGGAATAACACTAAAACTAATACGCACATCACCATCTCGCCCTTCTCCATTTATAACCGTAACAAAAAAACCTTTTAGTCTGAGCATATCTGCTACGGCAGGTGAGTTATTAGGTGAAACAACCCTCAAAATCACATCTCCAACAGAAAGCCATTTTTCAATGGTACTACCCAACATGGTTCCTGCAGCGTAACCACCTGCATAAGCAAAAAACTTAAGAGGGCTATCAAGATTAGATAAAACTTGAGCCGCAGCAAGCAGCCATACTAAAGATTCAACAAAACTAAAAATACCTGCCAGCAATCTACGTCCACGAATAATCATGCTTATGCGAAGCGTGCCAATCGAAACATCTAAAATACGTAAACAAAAAATCATTAAGGCGCTAAAAAATAAAGAAATCGTCATAGAAAAACCACTGTAGCAAGGTTTCATAAAAATAAGCGATCTCCTTTAATTAAAGAAGATCGCTTTAAAGCTAAGATTAACCCTAGCTAAATAGGTGAGGATTTCGACTTAACAAAATCAAACCATGAGCTGTTCACATCAAGATAAGACTCAACCGCCTTCGTAGCATTTTCAAACTTATAAGTACTTAGTAAATTGGTAATATCTTGCTGCAAATTAGTCAAACTATTAGCAATTAAATCACTACAAAAACCTCTCGCACCCAAATTAAACACCATACCCATAGTAATCATGCGACCTAAAACCTGACCCAATTCAACCAGTTTACGTTGCGGAATTTGCATATCAATCTCAAACTTAAACAAATCCCCAAACCTATCAGCAACATTTTTGGTTAAAGGATGCTCTGTTAAAAAAGCATGCATGTTAGTTACTTTTGAACGCTTCATAAGCTTAAGTACAGCTTCAGAAATTTGAGCATACAAAATATCATTAGAACCCTCAAAAATCTGAAAAGGACGCGAATCAACAATACCGCGACCTGCAATATGATTTAAGCGATACCCCTTCGCGCCCACAAGTTGCAACAGTGACTGAGATGCTTCTTGCATAAGATCAGTCACCACAGACTTAATAGCATTAGCCTCAAGCGAACGCCCAGACAAATCATGCTCAAGTCCACCATGCTCACCACCATGCACACAGAGCGCAGAACAAACCGTAAAATGAGACTGAAGTCTACTAAGACGCTGCTGAACCTGATCATACTCGAGTAGGCTCTTACCACCCACAAAACGGTTCCGGCAATGCTCTAAGCCTTCATCAAGCATACGCTGCAAAAAGCCCATTCCCATACCTGCAAACTGAATGCGGCTACGATGCAGCAAATCAAGCATCATCTTTATGCCTGTTGTTTCAGGCTCGAGCTTATGCGTTACTGGCAAGCGTAAATCAAGTTTATTTTTACCATAAGGAATCATGTAAAGACCAAGGTTTTTATAAACTTCTTCAACTTCTATATGCTGGTTGGGTTGGTTCATATCAGCAATAAAAAAGTCAATATCTCTTCTTAAACCACGATCTTCCGTTTGTCTTCTAGCGGTTACTAACCAGTAATCTGCCCAGCCCGTTAAGCCTGCCCAGTGTTTCGTGCCTTGTACATGGTATTCACCAAATTTTTCAGTATAACTGGTTTGCATATTAAGGGCATCTGAACCAAAGTCTGGCTCCGTAATCATGAGGCCACCCATGGCTTTTTCTTTAACAAAACGCTGAAAAACTTGGGGTTTAACTTTAGCTTGAGCGTACTTGGCTACAGGTTGGATAAAAAGTGCGTAGTTAATACCAAAAATAAGCGATAAGCCTAAGGCTTCGTAAGAAGCTGCAGATATAACTGCCATGCTTTCTGCCGGTGAGCCACCCCGACCGCCATATTCCTTAGGAATAAAGGCCGAAAAAGGATTACTCGCCATGATTTCACGTAGCACAAACGGAGGCAAGCCACGCTCTGAACCTAAATCATCTGCATGAGCTCGAGTTTGAAAAACGTGATGTAATTTAGCTTTAAAGCTAGCCAAGAAATCACTAAAAGGTTGTATCATTTCTGATTCCTTTGCTTTCGTTAAGACAAGTGGCTTCATAAGACTACACCCTACTCACGGCAGCGAAAATGTGCGTTGGGATTAAATTCATGCCCTACTATAGCAGGCAAAGCTTAGACAAAACGTAAAAGCCTGCTCTTTTTGCTTAATTAAAGCCAAATACTTTTCTAAAAAATTCTTATTTGCTAGAACTCAGCTTCACTTGCCTTTTGGTCTCAAGCGATTTTTTGACTACTAAGGCAATAGCCAAAATTACCACTGCATCACTAACTGTAAGCAAAAAAGTCTTTCAACTTTATCATTCGGCTTAAGCATTAGTTTAAAAATATTCTTTGACTAGCAAAGCAAAATGCCTAGTACAGCCTCCTAGAAGTCCCTCATCACTTACAAAGAGGCTTACCA
>CAZWJZ010000425.1:0-3832 GCA_964634665.1 uncultured bacterium
GTGGAAACTAAAGTTATTGCAGCAACAGGTTTTTCTTTTCTGCTTCTTTCTGCGCTTATTAGTTATCTGCCATTTATAGAAAAGAAGGGTCGGTTTTTAGGTCAGAGTTTAGAAATGAATTTGGTGTTTGCCGTTATTGGCTTGTGTATAGTTACGTTAAGTTTGTTACCTTTTGATAAGTACTTAAAATGTCGGGTTTTGTGTGGTTTTTTGCTTAGCGTAATGCTTGGGCTAATCCTTTAGCTTCATTCTATTTTTGCACTTCGCCTCATGAGGTCAGTTAACGCCTCATGAGGTTTTTTATTGTCAAAAAGAACCCTGTAAACCTCAAAACTAATAGGAAGCTCGAGTTTTTGCAATGTTGCGTAGTCGTAGACAGCTTGGGTTGTTATTATGCCTTCAGCGGTTAAGCCTAATGCTTGTATTTCAGTTAAGCTTTTACCTTGGCTTAGTAAGCTTCCTACCGTGTGGTTACGGCTGCTGGTACTCGAGCAGGTTGCTATCATGTCACCTAAGCCTGCTAGGCCGTAAAAGGTTTCTTTTTGCCCGCCTAGCTGTTCGCCTAATCTGATTATTTCAGAGAGTCTTCTTGTTACTAGGCTTGCCTTGGCGTTATCACCCAAGTTCAGGCCGTCGCTCATGCCTGCTGCTAAAGCAATTATGTTTTTCATAGCTCCTGCAATTTCGACACCCTTTAAATCTGTTGTTGTGTAAACGCGAAACTTTTCTTGACTAAACCAAGCTTGTGCTTGCTTGGCAAAACCTTCATTTTTGGTAACTACCTAGCCCGCGCCCCTGTAAGGAAAAGGATAAAGTAGAAGGAATGAAGCAGTTGCCAAGCGAGATAAAACAATTGCAAGAACGGGTGCAGCAATTGCTTGATAAGATAGCGAGCTTAGAGGCTGAGAATGCGGACTTAAAACGGCAGCTTAATAGGACGAGTGCAAAAAGTCATATGCAGCCGAGTAGTGATGGCTATAAGCGAAGGACGAAACGACCCGGCTTGCCGAAAGAGAAAAAAAGCGAGTGGGGGGCAAAAAGGTCATAAAGGGAAAACTCTAACACGCAGCGAAGTGGTTGGTAAGGTCATTTATCATCTGCCGGGGTGCTGTGACCGTTGCGGACGACAGTTTGGTCAAGAAGAGGAAATGAAGGTAGTAGCAAGCCGCTAGGTGTTTGGCTTACCGGCTGTCAAACTGGAAGTCAGTGAACACCGGATAGTTCAGATGAACTGCTGCGGAAAGCGCTATCACGGCGCTTATCCCTACGATGTCAGTGCCAGTGTGCAATACGGTGCAGGGGTGAGAGCGTTAGTCAGTATGATGTCAACGGATTAGCGTTTGCCCCTGGGGAAGATAGTCAGTACTTTGCTGATATTTACGGCTATGATCTTAATAGCAAGTACGATACTTGACAGTTTAGCGCGAGGCTATAAACTCTTAGTGCCGATAGAAGACTATATTAAAGCTTGTGTAGCGTATGCTCACTTCGATGAAACGAGTCTGTGATGTGAGAATAAGCGCTACTGGCTACATACAGCAAGTACGCCAGCCTATTTACATCTGTTCGTCCATGAAAAACGTGGCACCGAAGCCTTTTACTCCGACGATTCTGTTCTCAAAGACTATCAGGGCTTTGCCGTACATGATTTTGGGCTAGCTATTTCAAATTTGATTGTCCTCACGCTTTGTGTGGCGCTCACCTGCTTAGAGAACTCAGCGCCCTTATCGAACAGCAGTCTGCCTGGGCTAGCGAGATGCACGCCTATCTGCTCACGCTCTATAAAGGAAACCTTCCCTTAACTCAAAAACAGCAACGGGCAAGTCTCAAACGCTATCAGACCATCCTCAAACGAGCAGACGCAGAAGAACCACCGCTTAAACAGGGCAAAAGGGGACGACCCAAACTCTCAAAGGGACGCGCTTTACTCAACCGACTCACAAAGCACCAGCAGGCTGTTCACGCCTTTGCTTTTGTAGACAAGATTCCCTTTACCAACAACCAGGCGGAACGTGATATCCGTCCCGCAAAAGTTAAACAAAAGGTCTGTGGCACCTTTCGCGCTGTTCAGGGTGCTAAAACCTATGCCCGCTTTGCTGCGCTTATCTCCACCTTACGTAAGCAACATATCAACGTCTTTAACGCTTTACGTGATCTCTTTGCCCTCAAGCAAGCTATCTTGATTTAGGGCTAGGTAGTTACATTCATTCTTTAAATCTTAGCCCTTTTTAACAAACATGCGTAAGGTGAGTTACTTATTGACCTTTAAGCCTTTAACTATCGACATTCTCAACATCTCAAGCTAGTGAGTGGATAAATGCAAGTCTTGAGTTTAACAAAGTTGCCATTCTTCGCTATTTAAACAATGGACAGTTAGACTCGAGCTTTGCCAATCGTGGCATCTTGTTGAGCGATTTAGCAAATAGTAATGACTATGCCAATGCTGTAATTATTGATGACGCTCAAAATATCGTCGTTGCTGGCACTGTAGATCAAGGTGCTACGGAATTTGATTTTGCGATAGCTAGATACACGCCTTAATTTTAAACTTGGTGTCCTTAAAGGAAGTCTTCTTTCAAGGACACCATAAACTTTGTGGTACTTGAGTTCCATCTCTGAGGCAGCATAGCTACTATGAAGGATCAGCGGGGAAGGGCGATCTTCCTCGCGACCGTGACCTCGCTGATCCAAATCCCACTCTTGAAGAACAAGCTAATAGTATCGCGAGGCGTTTCGTTGCTGTGACAACAGCGCTTAGGGTTAATTCGCTGAAAGTACAATTAGATGATAGTCAAGAGATAAATTTAGTATTTGATGAAAAAGAAGAACTGAGATAAATCAGTGGCTTGTAGCCTGCTTAGAGTTGCATGGATTGTAAAATTGAGTTTCCATACCGCGATTTATACGATCTTTATAAAAAACTACTTGCAATATATGAACAATTGTCTATAATGCTAAGTATGATGTTTAGGTTATGCCCAAAATAAGAAAGTTACGCATTCTAGATGCTGCCTATAAAGATTTGCTGGCAGTACCTCAACCCGTCAGGAAAATGACAGGCTTTGTGCTGGATAGAGTTCAGAGAGGCGAACACCACAATGCGATTAAGTCGCTAAAGGGCAAAGACTTTGCCGGTGTATATGAAATTCGTATCAATGAAGATGGAGATATTTACCGTTCGGTATATGCCTTAAACATTGGAGAAACAATCTACTTGATCGATGTGTTTCAGAAGAAATCAAAGAAAGGCATCGCTACACCTAAACAAGATTTAGATCGAATTCTTACAAGAATCAAAGCAGCAAAGGAGCTAGAAAACAATGAGCAAAATAAAAACAAAAAAAAAGGCTATGTTGAAGTTAGTAATAATATCTTTGCTGACTTGCAAGTTGACCACCCCGAAGCCTATCAGCTGAAATCTCGCCTAGCCTCTTTACTCTATGACAGTATTGAAGCAAAAGGTTGGACACAAACAAAAACAGCAAAAGTCTTAGGCATCACCCAGCCTGATGTTTCTAACATTTGTCGGGGCCTCTTAGATCATTTTTCATCTGAAAAACTACTCACTTTTTTGGCTCAGCTTGATAATCGAGTCACTATCACCGTTGAAGATGAATCTAAAGACTTACCACCTCAAGAGATTGTGATTGCTGCGAGTCAGTTGACTAAAGAAGTACATGCAGTGAAATCATGACTGCCTAATATTTAAAAGTGTGAATTATTTAACATCATATATCTGAACGGTAATACAAGACCCCAAAAACCAATTTAGTGGGTGAAATTTCTCCAATCCTCGTGCGACTCGTTTCTCACTGAACTGAAAAGGAAGTGA
>CAZWJZ010000426.1:0-3797 GCA_964634665.1 uncultured bacterium
TTAACAACTACAGGTTCAACAGGAAAATTCTGAGCATCTAAAGCATATAGTGAAACAACATCTCGCTCATCAAGCGCATTAAACCAAGCCTTGATAGAAGCCGGTCTTGTAAGCGGCGTCAGGTTACGCCTAATAGCCTTAATACCCAAAGGCGAACCCACCGTAACAAACGCTCTAACATCAAAGTTTTTCGCATTAGCGCTCTTCAAAATATCGTAAGTCACAACACTACCCATAGAATGAGCCACAATCACGCAAGGCTCTTCTGGAATAGCAGCATCTACAATAGTATTAATTTCATTTCTAATAAACTCACGTTTTAAGTAAAGAAAGGTATCACGCGTGAACTGATCTAAAACAGCCTCACCCATTTCTGTATTATTATCAAGAGCTTGCAGTAACCAATGAACAATCTCCCAGTTCAAAGGACCCTTCTCACGGTAATCAGCCTCAATATACTCATTAATCTGCGCATCAGAAACACCATACGCCCTAAGCATTTCACTAAGTAAGTCATAGCTATACTCGAGCTCTTCAGTGTTGTTTGTTGCGCCTTTTGCTTTGGCTTCTTCAATTAGGGGTGCGTTAAATCGTTTGACTAAGTCATCGAGTTCATCTGCATAAAAGGGAAACACAATGTCGGTACCAGTTGGTAAGGTTTTACCTGTTTTGCTTAAACCTTCTTGCAAAGCGGCTTCCCACTTGGCTTGCATTTCAACGGGGTCTTTACCTGCTTCTCCGCGACCATGAACAAAAACGAGTTTCATTTTTCTCCTCCTTTAAAGTGATTAATAAGTAACTGAGTTCCCTTTTGATCAAAGCTAGTCCATAAAGAGGGCGCTAAGTGATTCTGAAGTCGCTTCGCGAGGGATTCTTGTTGAAGTCTTACTAAATGATTAAAGCCTCGTTGTAAAACAGGAAAATCTATTTGGCTAGCACTCTGAGGCGCTTCAAGAGGAATGCGCAGTAAGGCAGGTAAATCACTAAAGTTAGCATTAATAGTTAAAAGTTGATTATGAAGCTCAAGGGCTTCCTTCTTCTGATAATTCGCAATAAAGCTGTAAGTAGCATACAAAGCATAGGTCGGGCTTAGTGCCAGATTCTTTATGGCAAATGACAAGGCATTAGCTTGAAGCTGCTTAGTTTCAAAACCAAAATTCAGCAATCTTATAGACGTAGATAATGATGCCTCATACTCGAGTGTTTCTTGGTTGAGGGGTTGACCTGTTTGATGGTAATTAACATGAAGGATGTTTTCGTCTTCAATAATTAAGATTGCACTGTAGTCAGGTAGTACTCGTAATAGATGACTGTTGCCAGTACTGAAGGTTATGAGTAGATGATTGTCCGTGTAGTCTTTTGGTAAAACTACAGTACTGGTTTTGAGATTGTTATGAGTTACATCTTTTTGTGGAGATTGATTAAGTGGCTCGCCAGAGGGTTTCGTAATACTTAAAATTGTTTCACCCATAACAATAATGCAGGGTTGAGCAGGCAATAGGGTATGAGCTAATTTTAATACGGAGCCAAGGTTACTTTTGGCTAGTTCAAAACTAGCTTGAGCATTTTCAGGTACATTTGACTCTAAGGATCGTCCGCTTGTGCCTCCAGAGAGATTAATGGTAACAGAAGGTAAAGGACCTTTTATTTCTGAAAGAAGGGCATAGTCTCCGCTCATTACTTTAATGTTTGGTGTTTGGTTAAGACCAAATTCACCTGCTCGTTTGGGAACCTCAGATCTTAGTAATTCCCCTAATTTTCTTGGGCTAATAATCCGCCGACCAGGTCTCTTTAAAACAATATCTGGATATTTACCCTTAACAGCATCAAGAATAGTTTCTGTAAAAATACCTTTGTAGTTTTTAATGTAGGTTTCTTGTTGCTCTGCTGTTTTAACTTCATACGCTGGCTCGCCACTGTGTGAAGCATAAAAAAAGTCAAGATCTGTTTCTTTTTTGACATCTCTAAGAGGAAAAGGTGATGTACCTGTACTTCTTCTTAAAGTATCAGTCACATGAGATCGACATGAATCAGAAAAGAATAGAACATGTGGAATGCCTACTAATTCGGCATCTGCTGCAGTAAGACTAAGATCAACAGCTTCATATCGGTTGGACGCGGCATCAGAAAGTAGCCAAATAACAGAAGATTCATTCCAAATGCCATGACCAGAAAAAAATACAATCATTTGCTCGTAAATCATTTTGTCAACATATGTTGTTATGACCGAAGAAATCGCATCAATCGTTATCTTAGTGTCCTTATGTAGATCAATTGGTGAGGTATCAACCGTAAATTCAAGATCTTGAAGATTCGCAAAATCAAAAGCAGGATCATCAAGCAACAAACTAACATCCATAGCTTGATACTGTGCCCAACAGGCAAACTTAGCAGCACCAGAAACAGCACCACTCAACGGAGTTAAGCCACCCCCCCGATTAACACCTATAACAACAGCACATCTCTTCACTCTGAACATCCTATACTGAAATTTAAATCTTATGATAGCACTTTTTTAAAAGCATCAGAAGCTCAGTAAGATAATTTAGAGGCAAGAAAATGCGACTTGACTGGTGATTTTGGGATTTACCTTATTCGCTAATATATTAATATATACTGAGGCTCTAAGCTAACTAACTTATCTTTTATGTAGAGGAGCAAGATGATAAGCGTTTTTAGACAGGGTTTTCAAAGTGGAAATAGTAGGGCATACAAGTAGCATGGCAAGTACAGAGTTTGATGCGAAACGAGCTGTGCAGATTTACCCTGGTAATAAAGGTATGGGCAGTGGTTATCGTATTGCAGATAAGTTAGTACTAACCGCAAAGCATATTTTTGAAAATGCTTCTGAAGCCTGCAAAATTAAATGCCATTCAGAAAATAGTAATGGTAAACCTAATAATAAGGGTGAACAAGCAATCTTTCCTGCAAAAAAAATATGGCAATCAGAAAAGCATGATGTTGCACTTATTGAAATTAGAGATCATGAAGACTGGAAATCTGAAGAGCTAAGTACAAATTTTACGACGCCACAAGAGTTCAAAGAAACGACCTCATTCAGGAGTCACATTTACCCAGAAGCATTACAAGTAAAAAATCAAGATGGCGTAGTTGTGCAAGGTGGTCACAGTGAAAGTGGCACAATCGTTTGGACTGATGAATCAGGTAGTGATTTGCTACCTCTAATAATGTCAACTGAGTTTAGCAACCAAAACTATCCCGATGATTCATCATGGAAAGGTGCATCAGGAGCAGCAATTTTTTGTGAAAACAAATGTTTGGCAATCATAAAAGAACACCCGAACCCAAGCAAAAACCCGAAAATCTATGCTGTGACTCTGAAAAATGTATTTCAAGAAGAGGGTTGGCTTGAACTACTAAAAAAATATGGTTTGAGTACATCTCAACAAGCCAAACTACCAATAACAAAAAAGCAAGAATTTCAAAAGATTATCAAAGTAGAATTAGAGACTATACTTAGTGCAAACGAACCAATTAAAAAAAGTATAAAGTTAGCACTCGAGCAGGCAGCGCAAGAGCTAAATGAAAAAAAGCCAACTTGCACTTCAGAAGCACAAATAGCTAGTCACATTATTCAATGGATAGATGAAGATAAGCCACATGATGTAGCTACCTTACTAGATAAGGTTATGGTTAGAGCGGTAGTTAACTATAAATTATTTGCTCAAAAAACGATAAGTGATGAGGTGAATAAAAAGTATATAGACTTAATTGGCTGGTTGGTGCCCTTGGCTTTAGCACAACACTAAAGCTACGTAGAAAAAGCATTGTTACCG
>CAZWJZ010000427.1:0-3783 GCA_964634665.1 uncultured bacterium
TTGGTGGTACACACGAAGTCAAGATTAGGGCTAATGAAAGCATTAGCAGGTTGCTCAAGGTTTTTAGTTTTTTCATTCTTCTCCTTAAAAGATATTGATAAAAAGTTGCTGATTTTCGGTAAACCTATAGTTTTTTGCTTTCCCTCCCTCCTTTTGAGGAGTATAAAAAATGAGGCGTTATCAAAGCGTTACCAAGAACTTTTAACTGCAATGACTTATCCTTGACATGAGTTTAAAAAATAAAGCGTTACCAAAGCGTTACCAACACATGCGAAGTTATTTAAGTAAGCCATAATTATGCTTTAAATTTGTAAGCCCAATTACACTATACACCTAAATTATAAATGAAGGGCAGCAAAATAGGTTTCACTTGATAGCATAGATTCTTTGTACTCGTTTCCACTAAATCACCTTCAAGTTAACCCTCCTCATACCTTGAAATGACCAGCCTATTCTTTTAAAGAACTCAGATTTAGAGTAATCCGCTCTATCTAGATCCCTAACTCATAGACATGCTCCAGAATTCCGAAAGAGAAGCTCGAGTTTAGAACTCGAGCTTCCTTTAACTTACTTTACTGTGGGCATTTGTCTGAGCCAGCGGGTGGTGTTATTTCTGGGGTGCTGGCGTCAATGCTTAGTAAGAAGTTGATTAGGTCGGTTTGTTCTGCAGCGCTTGGTGTAAAGATTGCGTTGCCTGCGCTTAGGTGTTCTTGGTAGGCGAGGCTACTCATGAGTTGTTCTAGGCTTGTGGCTTGGCCGTGGTGTAAGAAGGGTGCGCCTACTTGTAAGCCGTAGAGGCTAGGTATGTTATAGCCTGCAAATTCACCTTGGGCTCTTGGTGAGCCTGCTAGGCCTTTGACTTCGGTTAGGTTGGTTGCGGCTGGGTCGTTAAAGACGCCAAAGGTGCCGACTTCTCGTAGTACGCAGGCTACGTGGGGTGGTGCTATGCCTGCGCCACCGTCTGGTTCTAAGCCGATTTGGGTAGTGTGTGGGCTTAGTGCGTCACTGAAGGGTTGGGTTAAGAGGGCTGCGTTTGTAGCGACTGAGGGTTCGTAGAATCTGCGTGATACGGTCCAGCCTGCGCCACCGTGACAGCTTGCGCAGTTACCTGCACCTTCGCCTGAAAATAGGGCGCGGCCTCTGGCTACTGAAGCTGGGTCGCTAAATTGTTTGCCTAGGGGTGGGCGTATGGTTTTGACCCATTCTTCTATTTCGTCCCAGTCTTTGATTACGCTTGGGCCGTTACCATTTTCATCTAGCGCTAGACCGTTTTGTAAGTCTTTTAAGGGTTTGCCGACGGGTGCAAAGCCGTTTAGGCTTAGTTGGCTGGCTGGGTCTAGTGCGGTGTTGCTTACTAGTGCGCCTATGCCGCCTGATACGCCTCTGGTGTTTCTTTCAAAGTCATGGAGTTCGTCAAATATGCCTGACCAGTTTAAGATGCGTTCTTTTTGGTCGCCAGGGCCTTTTGAGAAGGTGCCGTCCATAGAGGTGGTTTGTCTGGGGCCTGCTGGGAATTGCCAGGTTATGTTGTCACTTAGGCCGTCTGGATGGCAGCTTCCGCAGCTTGACCAGCTTTGGTCTGACCAGCGTCCGCGGCCTGTAAAGTAGAACCTTAGGCCTTTTGTTAATATTTCTTCTTCGCCTACAGGGGGTGCGCTTGCTTGTATGTTTTCTAGCGCTTCTTGGGTGGCTAGGTTAACGGTTGCCATGCTGCGACTTACCCAGCAGTTTAGGTACATGGTTTTGTTGTCGTTTGTGTCATTGGGGGTGACAACACCTATGGGTGCTTGGCAGCCGTTGCCTAGCAAGTCAACTTGTGCTGCTTGGTTTGCGCCTAAGGTAACGCTTCTTCCGTCGGCAGCAAGAACGGCTCTTTGAAAGTGATCTGCGCCGCGTGAAGCAAAGTAAATAATGTTGCTACCTACTAAGGCTAGGTCAACTATGTCTGCCATGAAGAACTTATCTTTGCCTTTGGTGTCTAGGTTTTTTATGCCAGCTGATATGTTTATGGCTTCTATGGCTTGCCCTGTGGCAATGTCACCTACCAGTAAGAGTTGGTAAATGTTTTGGTCTGAGCTGGCTATGCCATTTGGAGATGCAGCTGTGGCGGTAACTAAGAATTTACTGTTGTCGGGTGTTATGGATACTGCGTAGAGTTGGTTGGGTGAGGTTTGCTGTGTGGGTGCAAAGTCTGGTGTGGCGACGGGTGCAAATTCTACTTTTTGCGCTAGCGTTAGGCTGGTGGCGCTTAGGTTAAATATGCGTACCACGCCTTTGCGTGTACCGTCGGTGCCTTCTATGGTGTTGGGTATGACTTCACCATAAAATTCGGTTACTATGACTTTTTCGTCACTGTCGTCACTATCACCATCGTTGGTTATGGCTACTGCTCTTGGGTTTCGAACTTCGACTGAGCTAACTATCGTCATGGTGTCGGTGTTTATGAGTGACACGCGACTTTCAGCAAATTCTGCTACGACCAGTAGTTTGCCGCTGGGTGATAGTGCTATGCCTGTGGGTTCTGAGCCTACGGGTGTAGTTGCTACTATGCTTGGGTTGGCTATGTTTATGTCATTTATTTTGACAACTTTTGCTTCACCGCGTACAGCGACATAGGCTGAAATGTCATCGGGTGCAACGACTACGCTTGATGGTTCAACGCCTACGGCTAGTTCAGATAGTTTTGAGTCATCAATGGTTCTAAATACGCTTACAGAGTCGGTCTCTGGGTTGACTTGTATAACGTATTTGTCGTTGCCACTAAGTGCAATGGCGCTTGATTTTGAAGGGCGTAGTAGGGTTGCTACAGATATGTTTACGGTTACAGCAACAGGAGCGCTAGTTGTGTTGTTGCCTGCTGCGTCAAAGGCAGTAGCTGTGAAGGTGGCAGTGCCATTATCATCTTGAGTGATGTTGGCGGTTAGTTGAAAAGGTGCGTCAAAGTCAGTAGTGAGTCTGGTGCCATTTTTGAAAAACTCTACTCTGGCAACACCTACATCATCATTAGCAGTGGCTGTTAGTTCTATAGAACTAACATTTGTTACAGATGTTGATGAGCTGGCTAAGCTGACGGTGGGTGCTGTTACATCTGCAGCTATATTTACGGTTACGGTTACAGCACTACTGGTGGCAGTGGCACCGTCTGTATCGGTAGCGCTTGCGCTAAAGCTTATGCTGCCGTTATCGGCTGAGCTTAACTCTACTTGAACTTGAAAGGGTGCGGCTGTTACGGGGGTGCCTATGGCTGCGCCATTTTTTAAGAACTGCACGCTGGCTAAGGTGCCGTTGCTGCCTGTTGCGGTGAGCGTTAGGGTTGATGCGGTTGTGACGTTTGTGTTTGAGCTGCTCAGGCTTACTGAGAACTCATCATCGCCACCTCCGCCGGTATCGCCTGCTCCGCAAGCGATCATGCCTAGTATTAAAAATAAACTTAGTAGGCTTAGGCGTATAAGTTTGAAGGTCTTCATGGAACTCCTTATATTTGCGCAAAGATTGAGGTTGAGTGCAGTCATGGCTTTAAGCGTTTGGCTTTTAGCTATGCAAGATTTTTATCTGCTCATGCTTTTGTTCAGTCGACGGGACAAAGGCTTTGAAACTGCGGTAAATGACTAGTTTTTGTTTAAGGTCCCAGCGAGACTTTCATGCTCTGCCTCCTTTCAAAATGCGATTTAAAGTTGAGGGTGAAATTAAAAGTTATTAAAGGCAACTGAACATTTGTTTCTTAGGGTTCAACGACTATGCTGCCGGTCATTGACGGGTGAATTTCGCAGTGATACGGAATGC
>CAZWJZ010000428.1:0-3777 GCA_964634665.1 uncultured bacterium
ACCCTAATCACCCTACAAGGCGGGCAAGCTGCTTGGGGCTGGAGTATTTTTGGTGTTATATGGGGCTTTGCGCTCTTAGGTGTCGTTTTTAAAATAGCTTGGATGAAAGCACCCCGCTGGCTCTACACCGCCCTCTACGTAATCATGGGCTGGCTCGCCCTCATTGCCATAGTGCCCATAGCCAAAACCATGCCTTTTGGTGGTGTTGTTTGGCTAACCACAGGCGGTGTACTCTACACCTTAGGTGCGGTTATATATGCCTTCAAAAAACCCAACTTCAAGTACTTTGACTTTCACGCCATATGGCACTTATTTGTACTAGCAGGAAGCATAAGTCACTTCATAATGATGCTTAAATACGTTTTACCCGTTTAAGCGTTTTTAGCCTGCTTTACTCTCTCGCCTTTTATTGAACGACTTATAAGGCTATTGCCTAAGTTGATAAAAGTAAACAAGCAGCCTTGTGATTAGGGCTCAATTCTAAAAGTTCAGGCTCGAGTGTTTTACAGCTAGCTTGCGCAACTGGGCAACGCGGGTGAAAACGACAACCAGAAGCAATATTAATAGGGTTTGGGGGGTCACCCTTAAGGATTTGTCGTTTTTGTCTTAAAGCCGGATTAGGCACCGGAATAACCGATAAAAGCGCTTTGGTGTAAGGATGCTGAGGATTATCAAGCACTTCTCTTGTTGCCCCAATCTCAACAATTTTACCCAAATACATAACCGCAATTTTATCTGCAATATGCGCAGCTGTACCCAAATCATGACTAATAAAAAGCATAGCAATACCCCGCTCGAGCTTGAGTTTTTCTAAAACAGCTAGCACTTCTGCTCTTATAGATACATCTAGCATGGAGACAGGCTCATCGGCAATTAAGAGTTTGGGTTCTAAGACAAGGGCTGCTGCAATAACTACGCGTTGTCGTTGCCCACCTGAGAGTTCATGAGGTCTGCGTTGTAAATAGCTCTCAGCAGGGTTTAAGCCAGAATCTTCAAGAGCTTGCTTAACGCGCTTTAAACGCTCAGTCTTGTTTTTAGCTAAACCATGAACCTTAAGGGGTTCTGTGACTATTTCTTGAATGCTCATAAGGGGATTCAAAGACTCATAAGGGTCTTGAAAAATCATTTGAATGTTACGACGAAGGTTTTTAAGTTCACGTTTTGTTAAGCGTGCCAAATCTTGACCTTCAAATAAAACCGTACCTGAACTAGGCTTTTCTAACAGCATAAGCGTAAGCGCTAAGCTAGACTTTCCGCAGCCCGACTCACCCACCAAAGCAATCACTTCTGCTTTTTCTAAAGCAAAACTAACCCCATCTACTGCGCGTACCGCTGCCGTAGTTAAGCCAGAATGAATCTGAAAGTGCTTCTTTAAATCATTAAGCTCGAGTAAACTCATGAGGCTTCTGCAAGATGACAACTGAGTTGAGTCTCACCGTAACGAATAAGTGGTGGTGTAAGCGAAAGACAACGATCAAAAACCTTGGGGCAGCGAGGTGCAAAACGACAGCCTGCAGGTAAAGCATCTAACTTAGGAGGTTGACCAAGAATGCTTATAAGCTTCTGATTAGGCTTTGTATAATCAGGAAAAGCCTTTAACAACTCTTGCGTATAAGGATGCTGCGGCGCATTAAAAATGTTATGTACACTCGAGTGTTCCGCTACCATACCGCCATACATGACAAGTACGCTATCGCAAACTTCAGCAACAACCCCTAAATCATGGGTGACTAGCATAATGGCTAAGTTTAAGTCTTCTTTGAGTTTAAGGAGTAAGTCTAAAATTTGGGCTTGCACCATCACATCTAAGGCAGTTGTGGGTTCATCGGCAATAATGAGCTTAGGATTGCAGGCAAGCGCCATAGCAATCATGGCGCGTTGACGCATGCCACCTGAAAATTGATGAGGATACTGATCTTTACGGTTTGAGGCAATGCCAACAAGCTCCAAAAGGTCTTTAACACGGGTTTGAGCTTGTTTTTTGCTTTCTACCTCTTTATGCTTTAGCAGAACTTCGGTAATTTGTTGACCCACACTAAGCACAGGATTTAAGGCGTTCATTGCGCCCTGAAAAACAATGGCTAAATCTTTCCAACGTAAGCTACGCATGGCCTGCTCATTTAAGCGTAGTAAGTCACGCCCTTCAAACAAAACTTCACCGTTTACAATGCGACCTGCACTAGGCAAAAGCCTGAGGAGCGCCAACATAAGCGTTGTTTTACCGCAACCTGACTCACCTACCACCCCCAAAAGTTCACCCTGCTCAAGACGAAAACTTACCCCCTCAAGCGCTCGAGCTGAAGCCTCTTTAGCTCGATAGTGAACCTCAAGATTTTTGACTTCAAGTAAACTAGGCATGCTTAAGCTCATCAAGGGCAATCATCTTGCTTTTTTGTAAATGATGGTTTTCTAAACGAGGATTTAAAACCTGCTCGAGTCCGTGCCCCAATAAGGTACAAGCTAATACCAGCCAGACAATGCCGAAGCCGGGTACAAGCAGTGCCCACCAGGCGCCACTGCTCATGGCACCACGGTTAAAAGCAAAATTAAGCATTTGCCCCCAACTTAGCGTGCTGGGGTCACCTAAGCCTAAAAACGCAAGGGCACTTTCATTGAGAATAGCGAGAGAAATAACAAGCACAGTATTAGCAACCATTAAAGGTAAAACCAAAGGGAAGATATGCTTTTGAATGATGTAAAGAGGGCTACTGCCAATGGCTCTAGCTCTTAAGACAAATTTGCGTTCTTTTACACTTAAGGTTTGACTGCGTACCAGCCTTGCTGTTCCTGTCCAGCCTAAAATGCCAATCACAATAATGATATTAAAGAGACTAGGTTTGCTTAAGGCAACCAACACAACTGCCAAAGGCAAGTCAGGAATAACCAAAACAATATCTGTAAAACGCATTAAAATAGCTTCAAGACGGCCCCCAAAAAAGCCTGCCAAAAGACCAATAGTTCCGCCAATAAAAACAGAAATAAAAGATGCAAAAAAACCAACAATTAAAGAAACTCGAGCTCCATAAATAAAGTTTGAAAGTACATCTTTGCCAGCATCATCGGTACCCAAGAGATGCTCTGCGCTGGGTGCTGCGTAAATACTATCTAGGCTAACGCGTACTCGCTCTTTAGGATTATAGGGAGCTAGCAAAGGTGCAAAGATAGCCATCATTAAGGTAAGGCTAATCATACTAAAGCCAGCTAAGCCCATTCGGTTACGTGAAAACTGCTTCCAGAATGCCTGCATTAATTGAGCCTGACTCTAGGGTCAAGAAGTGTGTAAAGCAGGTCAGCAATAAAGTTAGCCAAAACAACCGTAATGGCTAATAACAAAAAAGCACCTTGTAAAACAGGATAATCTCGTCTTCCCACAGATTCAAAAATAGTTAAACCCAAACCCGGCCAAGAAAAGACGGTTTCAATTTGAATGGCACCAGCCACGGTAAAGCCAAGATTTAAAGCCACAATAGTAACAATGGGTAACATGGCGTTACGCATAGCATGGTCTTTAAGAATTTGAAAGCTTGATAAACCTTTAGCTTTAGCCGTTAAAATATAGTCTTCAGATAACACATCAAGAACCGAAGAGCGCATAATGAGCATATACTCGCCAATAAAAACCAAGGTAAAAGTTAAGGTGGGTAAAAGCATATGCTGCAAAACATCATTCAGCCTTGCAAAACCCGTTAAGCCAGAGCCAATGGTTTCTTTACCCCCCAAAGGCAAACCAAAATACTGAGAACCCCAAAAGAGCAGCAAAATACCCAACCAAAAGGT
>CAZWJZ010000429.1:0-3777 GCA_964634665.1 uncultured bacterium
TTGTTGCGTTTAGGAGTTTAGTATGGCTCGAGTGTTGGTTTCTGAGTTGGTTTCTAAGGTGGGTTCTGAGGTTAGCCTTAAGGGTTGGGTTCATAATCGTAGGCAAATGGGGGGTATTAGTTTTCTTATCTTAAGAGATAAGTCTGGCATTGTTCAGTGTGTTTTTCATAAGACAGATATTCCTTTGCATGAGAGTTGTGTTTCGGTTAAGGGTATGGTTGTTGAAGCTAAGAAGGCACCTGGTGGCTTAGAGATTCAGGCAACTGAGTTGATTATTTTGTCTGAAGCTACACAGCCTTCTCCGATTGAGATTTCTAAGGAAGATTGGCATGCGAATCCTGAGACTTTGTTGGAGTATCGGCATGTTTCGCTTCGGGGTTTAAAGGCGCAGGCAACTATGAAGGTGCAGGCTGCTTTGGTAGCTGCATTTCGTGATTTTTTGACTCGGGATGGCTTTACTGAGATTTTTACGCCTAAGTTAGTGGCTGCGGGGGCTGAGGGTGGCGCCAATTTGTTTGAGGTGGATTATTATGGTAAGCGTGCTTATCTTGCGCAGAGTCCTCAGCTTTATAAGCAGATTATGGTGGGGGTTTTGGAACGTGTTTTTGAGACTGCGCCTGTGTATCGTGCTGAGCAGAGTCATACGTCTAGGCATTTGAGTGAGTATTTGTCACTTGATGTTGAGATGGGTTTTATTGATAGTGATAGTGATGTTATGGATCTTGAGGAGGCGCTTGTTAAGAGCATGATGGATACTGTTGCTGAGTCTTGTGCGGCTGAGCTTGCGCTTATGGGTGCTGAGAAGCCTAATACTTCGGTAGCGTTTCCTCGTATTCCTCTTTTGGAGGCTCGTCAGATTGTTAAGGATAGCTATGGTCATGAGACAGGGGGTAAAGATTTAGATCCTGAGGCGGAGCGTTTGATTAGTCGTTGGGCTAAAGAGAAGCATGATAGTGATTTTGTGTTTGTGACGCATTATCCTCAGGCGGCAAGACCTTTTTACACTTACCCGACTGAGGATGGTTTAACGAGGGGGCTGGATCTTATTTTTAGGGGTGTTGAGATTACCAGTGGGGGTCAGCGTGTTCATGAGCATGATGTTTTGGTGCGGGAGCTTAAGAACCGTAAGATGGATGTGTCAGCGTTTAGTGGTTATTTAGAGGTCTTTAAGCATGGTATGCCGCCCCACGGTGGGTTTGCTATTGGGGCTGAGCGTATTACGGCGTTGCTTTTAGGTATTGCTAATGTGCGTTTTGCTCGGGCATTTCCGAGAGATGGTAGTCGTTTGCAGCCCTAAGTATTTCAAGTATCTATAAAAAAAGCTCGAGTATTAATACTCGAGCTTTTTTTGTTTGTTTTGTTTTTAAGCTTGTAGGCTTTTAATGCGTTTTGATAAGCGTGATTTTTTGCGTGCTGCTGTGTTTTTGTGTAGGGTTGAGCCTTTGGCAGCGCGGTCGATTAGGCTTTGTACAACTTTTTGGTATTTAGCTGCTGCGTCTGTGTCTTTTGCTTCTGCTGAGGCAATTGCTTTTTTGGTGAAGGTGCGAATCATGCTTTTGCGGGCACGGTTGGCTTGGCGCGATTTTTCTGATTGGCGCAGGTATTTCATTGCTGATTTGTTTCTTGCCATCTTTCTGGGTTCTCCTTAAGCATTTTAAACTATCTTGTTTGTGATAGTTGATTTTTCATTTTTTATGTTTGTACGTTGAGTACAGCCTTGTGATAGTAGCACATGTTTTGGTCTTTTGGCAATTTTATGTGAATTTTTTGCTTTATCTTAGGGTATAGCCTTTTGTGTTCAAACCACTACAACAGTTTAAATGCCGAACTAGGTGAGTAAAAACAAATCTGCTAGGTTGATGGTCTGTTTAACTTGAGAATTGCTATATTATCTTTTTTTCTTGTTTGTCATTGTAAATAAGCGAGGCAATAATGCTTATTTCTAAGGCAAATAGTATGAGGGCTAAACTCACAAGGGTTGGTATATGATAAATTTCTTGTAGGAGTAGTTTTATGCCTACAAAACTTAATATAATGGCCAATCCGTAGCGTAAAAAAACAAATTTTTCGACTATGTTGGCAAGTAAAAAGTAGAGACTTCTTAAGCCAAGTATGGCAAAAACATTGCTGGTGTAAACAATAAAGGGGTCTTGAGTTATTGAAAATATAGCTGGGATGCTGTCAACTGCAAATATAACGTCGGTTACTTCTACTAGGACTAAAACCATAAACAAAGGGGTTGCCATGACTATGCCATTTTCTTTGGTGAAGAACTGTGCAGCTTTGTAATTTTTGCTTATGGGTATGAATTTTCTTATGAGTTTTAAGACCCAGTTAGTTTCTAAGTCTATTTCGTCATCATCCCCTTTCAGCATTTTTATGCCTGCAAAGACTAAGAAAGCACCAAAAATAAGGAGTATCCATTTGAATTGGCTAATTAGGGCAGCACCAATAATAATTAGGCTACCCCTCAAGATAAGTGCCGTTAAGATACCCCAGAAGAGGACTTTGTGTTGGTACTGGCTGGGTACGGCAAAGGCAGAAAAAATAAGAACAAAAACAAAGATGTTATCTACTGATAAAGAGTATTCTATTAAGTAACCCGTTAGGAACTCAACGGCTTTTGTGGGTCCTAGGGTTTGGTAGATTGCAATGTTAAATAGGAGTGCGAGGCTTATCCATATGCTGCTGGCTATGGCGGCTTCTTTTACGCTGATAGTGTGGGCTTTTCGGTTGAATACGCCTAGGTCTATAGCGAGAAAGACAAAAATGAGTAGGTGAAAGATTATCCAAAAGGTAAGCAAGTGAACTCCTGTATTTGGTTTATGCGTTTTGAGTTTAGCGTAGTTACAAAGGTGTAGCTAGGTATGCTTGCCCCTTTTTTTTATTTTGACTTAGTTTTGGCTTTTTCTTTCGTTTAATTCAAAATGAATTCTGTGTTTTACTGCTTCAGCAATCAGGGCTATGCCTGCATTTGTAGTGATTAGGCTGAGTTTTCCCCATAAGAACCAAGGTAGAAAAGCTTGATTTGTTAGTTTCAGACCAATGCTATGCCCTAAAAAGCTTAAGCCTAAGCCAACGCTTGCTAGTCCTAAGGGTGCATATAGGCGCCATTTTTGATAGTGCGTCATTTTTTCATCCATAAAAAAACACTCAGCCGAAACTGAGCGTACAAGTAGTTGAGTTGCGTAATTTAGTAAGAGGCTGAGTTGGTTACAGTGACATTGTCAGCTTGAGGGCCTTTTTGTCCTTGCGTAACATTAAATTCTACTTCGTCACCTTCGTTAAGTGAGCGGTAACCATCACCTTGAATGGCTGAAAAATGAACGAATACGTCTGCACCGCCATTAGTTTGTTCTATAAAGCCAAAGCCTTTTTCACTGTTAAACCATTTTACTTTTCCTGTTGCCATGTTTCTTTGTTTCCTTACTACCACCCACCAAAAAGGTGTTTGGCATGTTAATTTCCGAGCATTAAGCTCGAGCTTCGCAAGGATTTTCATCTTTGCTTGACCACTCGAGTCTAGCGTATTTTGGCTTTTAATGCTAGTTTTTTGGGTTTTTCGTGCTTTTTTAAAGTGTTTTATTGGTGTTTTTTATTGTTTTTATAGAGTTTTTTTTGCTTGACCTTAATGATTTTTTTAAGCTTTACATGTTTGGTTTTTTAGGCAGTTTTTGTCTATTATTTCTGTTTAAATTTATAAATTAATCTAATCTTTTATCTTTTTTCTTTCTACGGGGACAAAAGATGAAGGCAAGTATCAAGGGAAATCCTAGC
>CAZWJZ010000430.1:0-3769 GCA_964634665.1 uncultured bacterium
ATTTTTTCTAGTAGCTCTTCTTCTGTTGCGTTTGCTTCTAGGTTTTCTAGGTAGATTAGGTGTGTGCCTCTTTGGCTGTAGCTTTCTCCGCGGGCTGCTTGGCAGAGGTTTTGTAAGAAGGTGGTTTTGTCTATGCCTGCTTCTCCAATGATGCTTAGGAGTTGATGAGTTGTGAGTAGTTTTAGTGCTTCTTGCAATTCATTTTCTCTGCCTATGAAGAGGTGTGTTTTTGGTATGAAGTCGTTGGCTAGTTGCGCTCGAGCTTGGGCGGGGTTGTTTAAGAACTGAAGGCTGTTTAAATCAAATAGTTCTTCGGCATCTTCTTTTAGGTTTGCGGCTTTGGGGTGTTCTGCTGCAAGGAATATAAGGTGTAGGCGCTCGTAAATGCTGGTGCTAAAGTAGGCAATGCTGTCATTTGGGTAGACTTCTTCTATGAGTTCAGCTGCTGCTTTGAAGTCTTTTTGCCTTGCTAGATTTTCTGCTTTTGTTAGGTTTAAGTTTAAAGCGTGATTGGCTGCTTCTTCGCGTTTATTAAAGACCCATTCGAGTAGTTCTTCGCCGAAGGTGAAGCGTTTACCAAATTCTATACCTGCTAAGAAGTTGCCTTCATAGTGTTTTAGTGCTTCATAGCTGTTGTTAGCTAGAAACTCTTTGTAATCAATTTGAATGCTGCTTTTTAAGAGAGTGTTACCTGTAATGAGCTTTGGCTCGAGTTCGTTAATTCTGTAGATGGCTTCTGATAGGTTTGCGGTTTGTTTGTCTGAACTTGTGTTTGGCCAGATTAATTCAGAGAGTTTTGAGCGGTCTGTTGGGCCTTCTAAGTTTAGGTAAGTCAAAATGAGAATGGGAATACGTCGCTTGATTCCAAAAGGCTCGAGTGTGTATTTTCCTAAGGTTTTTAAGCTTGGTTTTTGCATCCTTGTTTGTTAGTTTAGCTTGTTTGCTGGTTTTGCTCAATGCTGATTGACCATTGTTTGTTACTAAGAAAACATGTTATGGAATTTAGTGGACGTTAGTGGATGATCTAGTCTTTTTTGTGGATTAAAGCTAAACAAACAATTTGCTCTTATAAGCATCAAGAGAAAGAAACGGAGCAAAAAATGAATCACTACCAAACCCAAACAAGCAGCAAAAAACTTAGCAGCCAAGTTAAAAGAAACCTAAATGGCTTAGCTACAAGCCTAAAAGAACTCCCCAAACAACTCAAACCAAAAAGCCTCCTTGAAATCATTAATACTTACGACGCAAAAACCATTGCTTACACCCTAAGCCCCCTAGAGCAACTAAAAAGACTTGCCCTTCAAGGCATCTGCAAAACCAACCCAAATCTAGCTGGCGAACTAAGCTACAAACACTTCAAACATGCACGCAAACGCATTAACTACAGCCAAAAAGAACTCCCACAAAACGCAAAGCCTTTTAGCTTAGACTACAAAAAAGGACAGCTTAAAGGTTACAGCTGGGGCAACAGCTCAAAAAGAATCTACCTAGTTCATGGCTGGGAAAGCACCTTAAGCCTCATGACAAACTTCGTTAATCCCCTCGTAGAAATGGGCTACCAAGTCATAGCTTTTGACGCACCAGGACATGGCAAATCAAGCACCCAAGACACAGGCCTATGTGACTTCATGCAAGCACTCACAAGCGTAATAGAGCTATTCGGAAACCCCCACGCCATCATAGCTCACTCCTGCGGCGCAGCAGCCACCACCCTAATGCTAGAAAAAAACCCAAGCATAAAGCCCGAAAAAGTCATCCTCTTAGCCCCCATGCCATCACAACAAATCAAATTAGATATCTACTCAGACATAGCCAAACTACCCAGCCACATCAAACACAAGCTAAAAAACAAACTCGAGCAAAACACAGGCTACAGCCTCGATGAACTCAAACTAAGCACCGCCGCTCAATCAATAAGCACAAACGCCTTAATCATCCATGACCAAAATGACAGCCTTATCCCTCATAAAGAAAGCTTTGAAATAGCTAAAAACTGGAAGAACTCGAGCTTCGTAACAACCCAAGGCTTAGGGCACATCAAACTACTGTTTTGCCCCAAAATTATTTCTCAAAGCTGTAACTTTATAGGAAACAATCAATGAAGAGCCATTCAAGATTCACGGCTCAACTTATAAAAAAACTTAAAGACAATCATTTCGAAATTCAACAAGACCAACAATGTAAGCTCGTCGAACAGTACTTAAAGCAAAAAAACCCTTTAGAACTAAGCTGTAACGCAACCCCTTATGAGCTCACAAAGTTAGATTCAAATGCCATTTGGTATCTAGCAAAAAAAGATAGTGTACCTATCGGAGCGCTTGCATTCATAAGCCCCACAAAAAACAAGCCAAAGCTGCCCATCGAAAGCTACCTGAGTTTGCTAGAACTAGCTCCCAGAAGCAAAACTATGGAATTACTTTGTTTCCGCTTAAACCAAATAAACAATAGTCGCAGCTACTGCACAGCGATGATTGCTTGCTGCTATTTACATAGCAAGCAAAATAAAATTGACTACTGCTTCGTAAATGCACTCAATAGTTCAGAATACTTGCTCAAAAAAGTAGGGTTTAAAGCTATAGATACAAAACTCGAACAATTCTCAACAAAGACACTTTGCACGCCAAAGATGATCATCCCTAATCAAACAAAAACCATTACAAAACAGTTAGCAAAGGCACTTCAAGAAGAAGGATTAATAAAGTGACGAATGAAGAATGCAAACAACTCCTTAGCAGCATGCAAATCCTAAAGCTCCAAGTAGATAATAAGCAAACACCTTATCAAGCCCTCATAAAACAAGACAAGAAAACCCTAGCCATACTCAACATAAACAGCCTAGAAGCAGCAATACAAGAACCAATCACATCTACCGAAATAACCCAAAAACAACTAACCCCACTACTTAAGATCGAAACTATATATTCCAGTTTAGAACTCCTAAGCCAATGCTACGCATGGGCCTACGCATTTTGGCACAACACTCAAACCCTAAACTATCAAGTCAGCTATAAACAAAATTCAATAAAGACAAAAAGCTACACCCTCAACCAAGAAAAGCAAAACTTAGCACTCCTTACTAGCCACCTAAGCGCAAACAAACTCCTACCCAGAATCGAACCAAATTCATTGAGATTTAATTGAAGCAAGAAACGATACAACAACAAAAAAGAAAGGAGCCAAAAAACCGTGCTACTCAAAAATGCAACTTAGGGCTGTCACTGAGGAGACAATGACAAACATGAAAGAAAACGAATACGTATACATGCTACGCCTCTGGAAAGACGACGACGAAGACTGGCGAGCAAGCCTAAAACCCCTCGGAAAAGAAAACTACCCCGCCAAATACTTTCACAGTGTCAAATCACTAAGCAATTTTATTGACAAAGAAACCACAGGAGAAAGCCATGAAAAAACTACTCTTAATACTAGCAATCACTAGCGCAACCCTACTCGCCAGCTGTACCCCAGGCACAACCGCCACAACAGAACAACTACCCGAACTCGAGCCCTACGCAGGCCCCAAAGCCAAACTTGTACTCGGTGAATTCAACTGCGTAGCAAACAACTGCAGTAGTGGCGTAGGACGAGGCATAGCCAACGCAATGATCACCACCATGGTTCTTTCAGACCGCTTTGTTGTTGTAGAAGCAGCAGACAACCTAGGTGTTCTCACCGCAGAACTAAACGTAACAAACGCAGAATCAGCCTTTCAATTCAAGGAGCCGACCTAGCTATCATTGGCAACATAGTCCAATTCGAACCTAACGCA
>CAZWJZ010000431.1:0-3762 GCA_964634665.1 uncultured bacterium
TGGCTCAAGGCTGTTCTTCATAACCGCTCTGCTCTTTTGGCTCAAGGCTGTTCTTCATAACCGCTCTGCTCTTTTGGCTCAAGGCTGTTCTTCATAACCGCTCTGCTCTTTTGGCTCAAGGCTGTTCTTATTGACAAAGCCCTCATTCAGCACTTAAGATACCGCTTAGCCGAAAGGCATGTGTTTGTTGGGAAAGACTGGTGAAAGTCCAGCGCTGTCCCGCAACGGTTAAAGTCCGAATGCCAACATACACAGTAATTTCTGTACCCCTTGCGCGGACGAGGAAGGACAGCCTAAGATCATCTTAGACTGTGCCATCCAAACGGATGGTTTTCTTTTTTCCCGCAAGAGCCTATAGGAGGCTTTTGTGATGAAAACAAACCAAACATTCAGCAATTCAACAAACCCTATTGAGAACAAGCAACACTCAGTCAATAGCAGGCAGGCTATGAAAAAACTCATTAGCACCTGCTGCCTACTTTTAACTCTCTCTTTTGCGTTTGCCACCACCTACCCCTACAGCGTTAACGATGAGCTAGGCAACACAGTAACGCTAGATGCTGAACCCATGCGCATTATCACCATGATTCCTAGTCACACCGAACTCATATGCGCCCTAGATGCTTGCGAAAAACTCGTAGGTGTAGATGACTTTAGCAACTACCCCGCTAGCGTAAACGAGCTACCCAAAGTGGGTAACGGCTTCGCACCCAACATAGAAGCCATCGTCGCACTCGAGCCTGACCTTGTTTTGGTTGAAGAGTCAACAGGCTTAGCGGACGCTTTACAAGCCTTAGGCATAGCTGTGTACGCAGGTACAGCCCAAACGTATGATGAGGTTTTTGAAAATTTTACAGTTATTGCGGAGCTTATAAATCGTGAAACCCAAGTGGCTATTTTAAATGGTGAGATTCAAGGTAGCGTAATAGCTATAGAAAACTTAGTTGCCAGCAAAGCTCTCAAGACTGTTTATTTTGAGCTTGACGCAACACCTTATAGTGTGGGGCCAAACTCGTTTATTGGTACGCTCATTAGTAAAGCAGGGGGTCTAAATATTGTTGAAGCTGGCATGGGTGACTTCCCGCAGCTTGACCCTGAATTTATAGTGGCTGCTAACCCAGATGTCATTATGCTAGCTGACGCTCCTTATGGTGAAACCACAGAGACTTTAGCAACCAGAGCAGGTTGGGATACTTTGAGTGCGCTAGGCACTGGTAGTGTCTTTGAAATGAGTCAAGAGCAAGTTGATATAAGTAACCGACCTGGCCCGCGCATAGCTGAAGCCGTCGAATTATTCGCAAGGCTTATTCACGGTATTTACTAAAAACGTATGCAAAAAGCTATTACCTTAAGACAAGCACCCAAAGCAGGTGTCCGCTGGACACCGCTCGGTATTGCTTTGGCTGTTCTTTTTATCGTAATGGTTTTTGCAACAGGTATTGGCAGCGTAAAGCTTTCACCTTCAGAAGTCCTGCAAGCCATTAGTCACGGTCTTAGCAATACGCTCTCAGGTAGTAGTGATACCATCATCTGGAAAATTCGTTTACCCCGCGTACTCATGGCTGCCTTTGTTGGTGCATCTTTAGCTTTATCAGGCGTGGCTTACCAGGGTATCTTTCGCAACCCACTAGCTGACCCTTATTTACTAGGCGTTGCTAGTGGCGCATCCCTTGGTGCAGCACTCGCCATTGTACTTGGTGCAAGCATTCCTTTTTTTGCCATGCTAGGCGTGCCCATCTTCTCATTCTTATTTTCCCTCCTTGCCGTCTTTCTTGTTATAGCTTTAGCCAAACAAGGCCGCAGCATTCCTACCATATCTTTAATACTGGCAGGCGCAGTACTAGGCTCGAGCTTTACTGCCGCAACCTCTTTTCTTATGCTTTTTTCACGTGAACAAGCCGCTACTGTGCTTGCTTGGTTACTAGGCAGTTTTGGCTTATCAAGCTGGGCTAAGCTCGCTAGCGTTGTACCTTTTATGCTGCTCTCCGCCATTATTATTTTTTTATCAAGTCGCGCGCTTAACTTAATGCAACTCGGTGAAGATCAAGCTGCCCAACTAGGCTTACCGGTTGAAACCTTTAAGTATAGTTTAATTACCATTGCTACCCTAGCCACTTCAGCAGCCGTGAGTGTAAGTGGCATCATTGGCTTTGTCGGCCTCATGGTGCCCCACGCAGCCCGCCTAGCCTTTGGCCCTGACCACCGCACGCTAGTACCCATGTCAGCTGTGCTGGGTGCCATCTTCATGGTCTTAGCTGACCTTTTAGCCCGCAGCCTCATCTCCCCTGCTGAAATACCTATAGGGGTCGTAACTGCGCTAGTAGGTGGCCCTTTTTTCTTATATTTACTAAAACGACAAAACAAAGGGCGCTTATGAAGCGTGGCAACTTAAAGCTAAAGAATAGTTTCTTTTTTAATAGTTCAAAAGTGCAAAGTGGAAAGTGGAAAGCTCAAAAGATAGCTAAGCTAAGTTTAAGTAAAACCAAAGAGCAAGCATGGCGCTAAGCATTAAGCAACTAAGCTTCAGTTACGGCAAAACAGAGATTCTAAAAGATATTAGTTTTAGCCTCAACACAGGCGAAATACTAGGCATTATCGGCCCCAACGGAGCAGGCAAATCAACCCTCATTAAGCTAATAAGCCGCATCCTCAAAACAAAAAACGGAATCATAGAACTCGAGCAGCAAAACATAAACAGCTACTCAAGACTCGAGCTTGCCAAGCACATTGCCGTGGTACCCCAAGCAACCGACTTACCAGACAGCTTCACAGTTCAAGAAATAGTAATGATGGGCCGCACACCCCACCTTGGCTTTTTAACAAACGAAAGCACTAAAGATTACGAACTTGTTGAAAAAATGATGCGCCGCAGCAACGTATGGCAATTTGCAAACCGCACTATAGACGCGCTCTCAGGTGGCGAAAAACAACGCGTACTCTTAGCCAGAGCCCTTGTGCAAGAACCCCAATACCTCTTACTAGATGAACCCACTAACCACCTAGATTTACGCTATCAAGTCGAAGTATTACGCTACGTACAAGCCGAAGTGAAAAAAACCCTAGGTGCACTCGTCATCCTGCATGACCTAAACCTAGCCGCTCGAGTGTGCCACAAACTACTGGTACTTCATAAAGGCAATCTAGTTGCTGAAGGAAAACCTAAAGACATAGTCACAGAAAAACTCATCAAAGAAGTCTATGCTGCTCAGGTAAACATCTTTGAACACCCCACCACAGGTGAACCAGTTGTCATGCCTAATATATAAAGCTTTAAGATGGCCCTGTTAAACGCCAGTAACCTTGAACATCTGTAGCAGGAATGTCAGGACCCACCCTGCCATAACCCCAAAAGTGATCGTTATAATTATTAACATTATTTTCACCAAAAACACCCATAAGCGCATATATTACTGTAGCTGGTTGAACATCTGTAGCTGCTATTGCCCAAGCCTGACGTAAGGGCAGCGCTTTCTTTAAAAGCTGCTCTGCAAACAAGCCCCCCTCACGATTATTATCGTAACTGGTATTTGCATACGCAAGCATAAGATGTAAGCCGTTAAACGCCCCACCCCACTGCCGCCACCAAGGAATGCCTGCCTCTTCTTCTTGCAAAGGCCCACAAGCAGCAATCATAATCCACTCGAGATCCGTTTCACCCCAACTAGCCTGATCAGAAGTAAAACTTTTTCTCTCCTGTAAACTTTCAAAGAAAAACCCTAGACCATAAGCATGACCTGTGTAAAAAGCAAAATCGACACTATC
>CAZWJZ010000432.1:0-3761 GCA_964634665.1 uncultured bacterium
CTACCAGAGAAATACGGTGGTTTAGCTGCAAGTTACACCGCTTATGGTCTTATTAATCGAGAAATTGAATATGGTGACTCGGGCATGCGTAGCTTTGTGAGTGTGCAGTCAAGCTTAGTTATGTACCCTATTTTTAGCTACGGTAGTGAAGAGCTAAAAATGAAATGGCTGCCCAGACTTGCTAGTGGCGAAGCAATAGGGTGTTTTGGTTTGACAGAGCCAGATGCCGGTTCAGACCCTGGTAGCATGCAAACCAAAGTGAAAAAAATAGGTAATAGCTATGTTATTAATGGGGTTAAAAGATGGATAACCAGTGGCTCGCGTGCTCATGTAGCAATCATTTGGGCAAAAAGTGAAGATGATGGCAAAGTGCATGGTTTTGCTATAGATACCAGCACGCCAGGCTTTAAAGCTGTTGATATAAAAACAAAAGCCAGCATGAGAGCAAGTGTAACAAGCGAACTTTACCTAGATGAAGTTACGGTAACAGAAGCTGAAAAACTAAATGTAACAAGTTTACGTGGCCCTTTAAGTTGTTTAAACCAAGCCCGCTTTGGTATTTCATGGGGTGTTTTAGGTGCAGGCTTTTTTTGTCTAGAAGAAGCCGCTACGTACTCAGAAGACAGACCCATTTTTGGTGTGCCTCTAGCTAGTAAACAAATGATTCAAATGAAACTTGCTGACATGCTTGCAGACCTAACCAAAGGCTCACTACTTGCCTTTCAACTCGCAAAGCTTAAAGAGCAAGGAAAAGACACGCCACCTCGTATATCCTTAGCCAAAAGAGATAACGTAAGAGCAGCCCTAAATGCAGCTCGAGCTTCTCGTGACATGTTGGGTGGTAACGGTATTACGACAGAGTACGGCAGCATTAGGCATATGCTTAATCTTGAAACGGTTGCTACCTATGAGGGTACAGATACGGTTCATACTTTGGTTTTGGGTCGTGAAATTACGGGGCATAATGCGTTTTAATTAATGCAGCGTCATGAGTTCTTTAATCTGTTTTTAGATACTACGGTTGAATTGGAAGCAGTACTTGGGCAAAAGCTTAGTGAGAGAAGAACGATTCATGAATGGCCTTTGTCTTGCGTGCAGCTATTAATAACGGTTGATGGTAAAAGATGGATTTGTAAATCTCAGTTTGGACCTAGTGTTGAACCTGAGTTTTATACTCGAGCTAAATCACTGTTAATCCCTAAGGCTAAAATACTAAATGTTTCAGCCTTAGGTCATAGCAACATGCTTATTGAATACATTGACGCGCCTTTGCTTAAAGATGTTAAAGCCTCAGGTAGCGATGTTATGGCTATGACTCAAGCAATTACTAAGGCTATTTCTGAGATTGAAGGGCAGTTACCCTATTATTTAGATGTGAGTACGGAGGAGAAGTGGTCGGTACTTATGATTCAAATGATCGCTGATCTAAATAACTTGGAATCTCAACAAGTTAATGATGAAGTTATAGAAACTATAAGAAATTGGGCTTTTTCTAAAGTTGTTTTAGCTGTATTTTTGGGTGAAATCTCTTACGTGCATCATGATCTTTCTGGAACTAATATTTTTGTAACCGCAGAAGGCTTTAAGCTTATTGATTGGCAACGTCCTATTTTTGCGCCAAAAGCTTTAGATTTAGCTATTTTGTTAGATTCAATAGGCAAAGATGCTTTGCTTTTTGTAGATGAGGGTATTGTTTGGATGATGTATTTACTGCGTATTCACTGGTTTAAAGAATGTAGTTTGCTGTGGTTTCCTGAGGGCAGACAGGTTTATGAAGATTCTATTGTGAAGCTAAGTAGGCAACTAGGTAGAGCGCATTAAACAAAGTTGAATTAAGGGAACCTTGCCCCAATTATGTTGCAGTTCCAAGAGACATTGCTACAGTGGCTGAGTGGGTTTGTTTTCACTCTCCTAGGATTCAGATAGTTTAGCTTCAGTGATTCACCTTTTTTTGTTCAGTGGTCGCAGAAATGGTTTGATGCTGCAAGCATTCGTGAACATGCCAATAGCAGTTCCCACAAACTAAGCAAATAATCCCAATTGTTTTATTTTTTGTACTTTGCCCGCATTTGATTTTGCAAGCAGATGGAATGCTAATGAGAATTGGTATTAGAGCGTAAACATACGTTATATTTAAGCTGTGGCAAGTTCAACGAATCAAACTTTAAATCAAACAAGCAGTCAGCCGAAATCTACTTGGTTTTATAACTTTGTTAAGCTGATAGTCTTGTTTCTTATTCGTAATATTTATGGGCTTAGGGTGACGGGTACTGAAAATGTGCCTAGAGAAGGTGGATTACTTGTGGTGAGTAATCATATTACCTCACTAGATCCACCCGTATTAGGTGTAGGATTTCCTCGAGTCATGAGCTTCATGGCAAAAAAAGAGCTTTTTGAATCAAAGTGGTTTGGGCTTTTTATTCGTAATTTACATGCCTTTCCAGTTGATCGCTCTGGTAATGCCTCAGGTGCAGTAAAAGAAAGTATTCGTCGTTTAAAAGCAGGTGCTGTTACCGTCATTTTTATTCAGGGTACTCGTTATGCTGAACAAGGACAGGCTTTTGATGGTGCTTCGTTTATTGCTCAGCGCGCCAAAGTACCTGTCTTGCCTGCTGCCATTTGGCGTGAAGGTCGCTGGTTTCATGTTCGTTATGGTGAAGCCTTTGAGGCTGACGGTAGTAGTCGTGAGGCTATGAAAGCGCTAACAGCCACGCTTATGAGCAAAGTCGATGACTTATTGCCAGATGAACATAAGATTGCTTTTCGTTTAGCAGAAGAAAAAGGTAAGGCAGAATAATGTCAAAAGCTGAGAAGACCAATTGGCTCGAGTATGGTGTGAAGATTATTCCTAAGGATAAGTTGGATAAAAATACAGCTTCGACGATGGGTATGCAGCGCGCGGTGGCTATTAATAAGGTGATGGCTGGGGCAAATAATTTGTGGGCGGGTACGGTTGATATTGATGCGGGTGCTAGAACAGGTGCGCATCATCATGGTGAGCTTGAGAGTGTTATTTATGTGCTGAGTGGGCGGGCGCGTATGCGTTGGGGTGATCATTTGGAGTTTGTGGCTGAGGCGGGTGCTGGTGATTTTATTTTTGTGCCTCCGTTTGTGCCTCATCAGGAGATGAATGCCAGTAAGACTGAGCCTTTGCATTGTGTTTTGGTTCGGAGCGATCAAGAAGCCATTGTGGTGAATCTTGATATTCGTTCAGTTGAGGAGCCTGAAGAGGTGCTTTGGGTAGGGCCTAATCATCCTAAACCTTAGGTTTTTTTCAAAAGCTTTAAACGAAGTAGTGTACTAGATATAGTATGGTTTTGCTTGGGGCGTCTAGTTAGGGCATTTATGAGGGGGTTAGCCTTGGCATTTTCTAGCTGAGTATTCTTTAGTGAATGTGTAGCACTAGCGAAATGCCGTCCTAGACTTGTTTTCTTGGGTTTGTTCATGATACAGTGCCGTCAAGCATAAGTGTTTGGATAAAGATTCAATCAGCTTTTAAAGTTGACGCTTGTCTGATGTGCTTGGCTAAAAAGAGTGATGAGAGTTTAGGAGGGTGTCGTGGCTAGGCAGAAAAGTGTCTCTAAAGCTGAGTTGGTTGATATTGTTGCTGAAGAGACGGGGTTGACAAAAAAAGATGTGAAGATCGTAATGGATTCATTTTTGAATAACGTGAAACATCGTTTAAATAAGAATGTTAAGGTTCAGCTTACGGGGTTTGGAACCTTTGAGGTTAGAGAGCGCAAAGAGCGTACTGGGGTTAG
>CAZWJZ010000433.1:0-3735 GCA_964634665.1 uncultured bacterium
TTTAGGGATGTTGTTTTTGTACGCTTACTTAGCTGCTTTAAAAAGCTTCTGCGCATTTTCTATAGCCACTGTGTTATCTATAGGGGAGTGAAAAATAATAAGCGCACGCTTTAAGGTCGCCACATGCTCAGCTAAGCTGTTATTAGCAATATCATCTAGAAATTGCTGCTTAATTTTAAAGTTACGCCTATCAATTTTTACATTTGCTTCGCCTGCCGCTTCAATATCGGCTTATTTTCAGCAATAAGATGCGTAACATGTTCAGGGTCTGCAGGTGTGCCAATAGTAGCAACCGCTTTTACAGACTCGAGCTTTGCTGCTGCCATGAGTACAGCTGCGCCGCCTAAGGAGTGTCCTATGAGGAGTTGGGGGCTGCGTAGTTATCTTCTAAAAACTGGGCTGCCTGAATTAGGTCAGCCACGTTAGATGAAAAGTTGGTATCTGAAAAATCACCTTGGCTTTCCCCTAAGCCTGTAAAGTCAAATCTAAGTACAGCTATGCCTTCTTGGTTCAGTGTACGACTGATATGCTGAACAGCTTTTAGATCTTTTGAGCAGGTAAAGCAATGGGCAAAGAGTGCGTATGCTAGCACTTTGCCATCTGCTGGCACATCTAAGCGTGCTTTTAAGTCATGACCTTCTAAGTTTTTAAAAGCTATTTTGGTTGACGGCATTTTTACCTCCGTTTTTAAAGCCTAAAGCGTAGCGTTACTTAAGGTCTGTCTCATAAAAAACCAAAAATTTGGCCTAAGTTAAAAGCTGGGCTTTAAAAAAAATAGCACCTTTTAAACTTTCATTTGGTGCTAAAACCTTAACGCCATGCCCTTCAAAGCCTTTCGCCATAAGATTAAAGCCATCTGTTGCATTTGTCACCGGCTCTAACGCCAAAGAGCCATCTTCATGTGTAAACGCAATCAGGTGCCTGAACAGGGGGTCAGCATAAATATCTAAAGATACTTTCTCAGGCCAGGTTAAATTCAGTGCCTGCCAATCTCTATACAAATGATTTAAATCTGTATCAGCCACAACTCTAGGCGAACTAAAGTCATATTCAGCACTAGGTTTAATAAGGCTACCCGTAGGTACGGTTTGTTCATCCACTTCATAAAGCGCATCTGCTTTAAACGCCAGTAACGCCTCACTCGAGCCTGCCAAGCTTCTATTAAAATACGGATGAATACCAAAACCAGCCGGCATGTGTTTATCAGCTATATTTGTCAGCACAAAGCTTGTTATAAACATATCTTCTTGCAATTCGTAACGCACACTCATAGTAAAAGGAAACGGAAAATTAAAGTCATTAAACACTCGAGTGTCTATTTCAAAGTCTAGTTGTTTGGCTGTCTTAAAGACTAATTCCCAAGGGCGTCCACGCACATCACCATGCTGCGTATTAGCATCAGCAGAGCTTGCCTTAAGCTGATAGTTTTGTCCTAAAAACGAAAATTTAGCTTGCTTAATGCGGTTAGAAAAAGGCGCTAAGGTGAAGCTAGCAAACGGTGACGGCTTGCCTGCCTTAATGGCTTCAGCTGGCGTTTCACGAAGAACAGCTTGCCAAGTACCCTCAAGCCTAAGGTCCAAACTCGCAATACTAGCACCCACACTGGGCGCAACGCTTAAGCGCCAAACATCATTTTCAATAAACTCGAGCATGTTTAAAGCATAGCTGTTTTTATAAGCTTGCTCACGTAAGACTTTTTATGAATTAAGAAGTAGCAAGCAAGCAAGGAGCAATGAGTGGTGAGCAATGAGTTTTAATAGCCTAATCTTCACTATCTTCTACTTTCCACTTTCATCACCAGTCCTTAAGACTCAGATGCAATTAAACTTAGCTTGCTTCATTCTTATCATTCTTTAACCAAAAAGCATTATGATGCCTTGGGTTTGCTAGATCTTTAGGGCTTAAGCTAAAACCTTAAGCTAAAAACCAAGCAGGTCATCACTTTTTTTCATTAAACTCAGCCTGTGATACTTGCATCGTTTTCCGACACTTCTTTTGCTACCTTAGAAAACGCACAAGCCTGATTATTTATCACAAATAGTCAAAAGGAGACTCCCATGAACCGCCCACTCAAACTCAGTGTACTCATGTCACTACTGCTACTCTTCATAGCAGCCTGCGAAATAGCTGGCACAACTCCAGACACACAAGCACCCACAATCAGCAGCCTAGATTTCAGTGGCTCGAGTACCGTAACAACAGCTGGACCTTACACCCTAACTGCAAATGTTACTGATAATGTAGGCGTGACAAAAGTAGAATTCTTTAAAAATAATAAAAAAGTTGGCGAACAAACCAGCGCACCCTTCACCCACCCCTACACCCTCACGAGTGCAGATAACGGCAACCTAAACCTAAAAGCAAGCGCCTCTGACGCGGCAGGCAACAAAACAGAAGAAACCCTAGCTATTGTTGTAAGCATTACTGACGGCACCCCAAGCTTAATTCTGAGCAGCTCGAGTACAAATGTAACAACAGCTGGTGACATTACGCTTAGCGCAACAGGTGAGGGTTTCACTAGTGTTGATTTCTTCAGAAATGGACAGGCGCTTAGTTCAGATTCTAGTTCACCTTTTAGTGCGACAGATAGCTTAACTGAAGCCGATAATGGCACTATTATTTATACCGCTAAAGCTAATAATGGTGACTTAGCTAGCAATAGTGTTAGTGTGACTGTTGATATTAGTTCAGGTACTGAGCTTAATGCGACAAATGATTCTTACACTACGGTTATTAACACTCTTTTAGAGGTTGGTGTAAGCGCGTCAGGTAAAGCTGCAGTGCGTATTTCAGATAATGTTTTAAGTAATGATGCTGGTAATAACCTAACTGTTACAAATACTTCAAGTGTCACTAATGGCGTACTAGACATGAACCCAAATGGTAGCTTTACCTTTACCCCCACTACAGGCTTTGCTGGTACAGCTGGCTTTAGTTATGAAGTTACAGATGGTAGTGAGACACAAACAGCAAGTGTAAGCATTGACGTTAAAGATGCCAACCCAGACCTTGCTGGTATTCAAGAGGTCATTTACCTTGATAACAGAAATACTGGCTTTGGTGATGGCAGTGCAAATGCACCTTTTAATAGCTTACTTGAAATCACTAGTTCTGGTGGCACACCAACAGCTAAAACTGCTGAGGGTGACATCATTTTCATATTTGCTGGTAGCGATTATAGTTGCGCTGCAAACTGCGTAACCCTCAAAAACAATCAGCAGCTTATTGGTCAAGGTAGTGATCTTGTAGTTAATGGCGTAGCCGTAGCAACAGGAAGCAATAGCAAAACCGTTTTAGAAAACTCTCAAGGTAACGCTATTGAAGTTGCTAACAGCAATACCATTAAAGGCTTTAGCATTAACAATTCTGGTACCGCTCAAAGCAATGAATTTAACGGTGGTGCTATTGGTAATAACTTTTACCGTTACCAAGCTGGTAAAGATACCAGAGGCTTACTCTTAATTGAAAATGTAGATATTGATACCACTTATGGCTTAGCTATCTTTATTGATGATGCCACCACAGAAGATAACGAAATCGGCAGCAGCGGCACTTATGAAGCTGTTTTTGATACAACCATTCGCAATGTAAGCATTACAAATCCTGGTACAGGTGGCATCTGGTTAGATGACCCTAAAAATCTAATTATTGAAAATACAAGCATTATGGGTTTTAAAACGGTTGCTAATGTAGCTAATAACATTAGCTTTTCAGGTCGTGCTATTGAAGCTCAAA
>CAZWJZ010000434.1:0-3735 GCA_964634665.1 uncultured bacterium
AACCTTTTTTCCTAGGGGGGCGGTAGTTACCATCTACCAAGGTTTCAAATTTGAACTCGTCTTCTTCTTGCCTTTCTTCAGGAGGTAAAAACTTGCTATAACGTAAAAACTGAGTGTACTTCCCCGCATTTTGAAGCCCAGGGCAATCAACAAACGTTGCAAACAAAGCTTCAAAATCAATAGGCTCAGTCTCTGTAGTAGTATTCGCCTCATCCCTAGTAACACCAAACTTTGTCTTCGTTAGCGTACGAATCAACGTTGTTTTACCTGCATTTGCATGACCAGTAAATCCAATGACCGGCTTTTCCATATTTACCCCTGCCTAAATTGAAATGACTTGCAAGCTAATCGCATTCTCAGTCAATCGATGCAGTATACTCCTTGCCTAGAGTTAACCTAACTCTGTGTACAGAGATAAAAATTATACCTCGCCTATTCCCCTCAGCATTAAGGCTTTCAACACCTGACCTACATACCCATAAAAAGAATCTTAGCCCCTGTCTAAAACTCGTTTGACAGTCATCGCCTGAAACGGTTTGCCTTGACGAGTACGATGCCCTTCTTGATTCAACGTGTAAGCAATAGAGGAGAGACTGAAACCTTGTTTACGTAAGTTTTTTATATAACCCAATACAAGGCTGTAAGCATCTATTGCTTTTTGAGTGCGAAGCTCTCGGCTTTTAGCAATAGCCTCAAGCGTAAGATTCTCAGGTGTTCCGAGTTTTTGCCCTCGAGCCTTGGCGGTTTGTAATGCTGCCTTGGTGCGTTGGCTTATAGCCCTTGCTTCCTGCTCTGCCATGACAGCCATGATCTGCACCGTCATTTCATTGGCTTCAGGCATATCACAAGCAATAAACTTGATTTTTGCATTCATCAACTGAGAGATAAAAAAGACATTTCTAGCAAGCCTGTCTAATTTGGCAATCACCAACACTGCACCATGCGACTGTGCCAGGCTGATTGCTTTCTGCAATTCTGGTCGATCTGCTCTTTTTCCTGACTCTACTTCGGTGAAGGCCTCGATTATCTCGAAACCTCGCTGCTGACAAAAGCTTTGCACCGCGTGCTGCTGCGCCCCAAGTCCTAAGCCAGATTGTCCTTGTCGTTGGGTGCTCACTCGGTAATAGGCAACGGCTTTTTCTGTCATTTCATCTCTCACCACTGGATCATAACAGTTAAACAACGGATGTTTCTAAACTGTTATGCAATCATGCAAGACATTATTCAAGGCAAAAATAGAGAGGGCGATAACAGCTCTCAAACAGTAGTTTACAAGGTGTTATGATCATATACAAAGAGGTATGCAAGGGCTATTTGATACGAACCTTTCGTTTGGGTTCTGTTTCAGATTAGAACAGCGCAGTTTACGGATTACCCGAAGCAATATTGCGATACTTTATGTAAGAGAATGTTGAGCCATCAACGCGAATACCAGGAGTAATAAAAATTAAATCACCTGACCATATGAGGCCATCAGCCTTACCTGTATACAACATATAAGAATCTTTAGGGCTCTCTGGAAAAGGGATTCTGCATTCTAAAGTATCCGTATTAAAACTGCATTCATATGCTGGTGGAGAAAAAATCTCGCCATCTAAACCGAATTCTAAAGAATAGGACTTATCGGACCCCTCAAGCCTAATGTAATTTGAAACTGTACCCCCCTCTGAATTAGTAACTGTTCCTTCATAATCTCCTGCGATATCACAATTAAAAGAAGTCCCAAAATAAAAAAGGTTATTTACATCAAAAGGGATTTTACCTTCTTTAACTAACTGCATCGGAGTCGATTTAATTATTTCGATAAGTTCTTCCGCAGTTGCATTTTGGTTATTTTCTATAACCTCTCTACCCACAGCGTTATTATTTAAATCCATATCCTTTTCACGTTCAGCGTTTGGATTCGTTACATCAGGTTCTGACTCGTGAGCATCCCCAATGGCTTCAGCAAAAATCAGACCATCTCTAACAGTGTAATCGGGATGATCGGCAATAGCTCGAGCCATTAAAGCATTCCAAACTGCATGACGAATTGCATCGCCCCTCCCATCCTTGAGTTCACAAGGATAAATTTCTCTCGCTGCTTCTCTAGCTTTTGAAATCGCGCCATAGGCCAAATACGTTTTATGTATATTTAGAAAAACAACATCTTGCTCAGCTTGGGTGAGAAACTCTGATAAAAACTGCTGATTGGGCATATCCTGCTGCTTGATAAGCTCGTCAAATACAGCTCGAGTAAAAGCGTCTTCATCATTTAAAAGATTAGGATTAAGCAAAACCACCTTTTCCATAACATTTACTAATGCATCAACCCTCTGTGGGAGAAGGTCACGATATTCATCAGCAGGTATAGGCCCGAAGAATTCTTCAGACGGCACATCAGAGGGGGGATTCATTATTTGCTCAGGCTGGCCACTACAAGCAACTAAAAAAAGCAAGAAAATATAAATGTAATCTATAAAAATTTTTCTAAATAATCTATAGTCTCTGAAAGAATACATATCAAAACAGTAGTATATCAAAACAACCTTTAAGAAAGTGAGAGATGAAGGCTGTTCTAATTATTTTTGGTATAACAATTGGGCATTTTACTTGTGAAAAAGCCTTATTTATTCTGATACTTTCCAATGGCCTAGACCCATCCGAATTAGATGAGGTTCTGCCTAATTGGTTGGAAATAGTAAGCACTATACATTACTTCCTAACCCTCCCATTTGTACCAATCTTATTCAACTATGAGTCATTAGAATTTAAAGGAGAAAGCGAGCATTTGCCTTTTATTATCAATAGCTTTATTTGGGGAATCAGTAGCTATCTATTGGTTTGGAAGTTACGAGATTCACTCCGCCAAAAGAGTAAACCCAGACACAATAAAGAGTTACAGAGGCCGCACTAGCGGCCTTTTACTTTGCCACCCGAGCTTCATTTGCAAACTGACTTGCAGCAACCACGATCTCTTGTGGGGCTAGTTCTTTACTACTCACAGTAATAGCAACACGATGATCCAGAAGCGTTAAAAAGGTCATCAAACGCGCAACAGAAAAGTTTTTAAGTCTACCCCTACTTAAATCAGAGACTTTAGGCTGAGTGATTCCTAGCACACCAGCAGTATGTTGCTGCGTCCATCCATGCGCCTCAATAGCTTTATTAATGAACATAGCAAGACGAGCTTTAAGCAAACGATCTTCAGGGTTAGCTAATCCCATATCAGTAAAGACATTGCCGCTACCAATTTCATAATCTATTTTTTCATTACTCATTATCTAACTCCTTTGCTAAAGCTCTTGCATCTTTCAAGCGGCTACGAATTACATCCATATCCTGTTTAGGGGTTGTGATACCTTTCTTTGATTTCTTCTGAAAGACATGCAGCATATAAATCTTGTCACCCAAATTCAGAACATAAACCGCTCGATAAGCGTTGCCTTCATCTGCTACTCGAATTTCAGAAACACCTTTGAGGTCTTTACCCGTTAAGGGTTTAATACTGCTATCCGTTTCACCATTCTGAATCAGGTGCAGCACATAACCCATTTCATCCTGAACCTCCTCAGGAAGCTTCTGAATATCCTTACGGCTCGAGCCGATCCAAATTACGGGTTTTTCATTTGTCATAACTCGAGCACTATACCTATAAATTATACCCGTTCAAGTATAATTGCAAGTTTATTTTCCACTCTGGCGCCCTTCATTAACCATATGTTTAAAGCTTTGCTTTACTATTCACCCTGTCTC
>CAZWJZ010000435.1:0-3734 GCA_964634665.1 uncultured bacterium
GAATACTGCGCAGGGCCCATGCCAATGGCCGAAATGACCTCTTTCTGAGAGAGGCCTTTGGCCTCCCTGACCCTTTTAATGTTCTCGATGATTTTCATATTATTTTCCACTATAGTAATATGCAATCCAAATTATTAAGATTAGTTCTAGTTCTTTTTTTAGACTCCTAAATGTAGAAATAAAATATTACAATAAGCAACACCGAATTATGCTATGTTACGGCATTTGGTCTAAAAATAAAGTATTTTGTAGTGTATTTCGTACTAATTTGCTATTTTTAAATAGCTTTAACCCAATACTTAACCTAAACCAACCGCTTGAAGCATTTCCTTTTTCTTTTCTTATGTATTGTCATGGTCCCTTTTACCTATGGACAAAAAGAGGCCGCCATTTGGTATTTCGGAGAAAATGCAGGGTTAGATTTTAATTCGGGAGCTGCTGTTGCCTTAACAGATGGTGCCCTTAATACAGTTGAAGGTTGTGCGTCTATTTCTGATAGCGATGGTAACTTGCTGTTTTACACGGATGGCGTTCGTGTGTGGGACAGGACTCATCAGATAATGCCTAACGGCACTGGTCTTTATGGCCATTCTTCAAGTACACAATCGGCTATTATAGTTCCCCGACCCAATGTGCCTGATCGTTATTATATTTTTACCGTGGACCAAAATAGCGGAATTCGTGGCTTGAACTACTCGGAACTGGATATGAATCTCAATGGAGGCCTAGGGGATATTACTGCTCTTAAAAATATACAACTTACCACCCCAACTGCTGAAAAGATTACTGCGGTTAAACATGGCAATAATCAGGATATCTGGGTCATTACCCATGGCAAGGCAAATGACGCCTTTCTTTCCTTTCTGGTTACCCCAACCGGTGTCATGACTACTCCAGTAATTTCCAATGTCGGCCTATTTTTAACCAATGATATACTAACTAATTCTAATCATATAGGTTATTTAAAAGCTTCGCCAGATGGCACTAAATTAGTTGCTGCACATAACCAAATTGGAACAGATTTACTTTCATTTAATTCACTTACGGGAGTTGTCAGTAACGCTATACCAGTAAAACACGAGCGAGCACAATATTACGGCGTAGAATTTTCACCAAATGGTCGGATGGTATATCTTACAAATCAATATGCCTTAATGCAATTTGATACCGAGGCCGCAAATGTTGCTGCCTCAGAGGTGGTGCTTTATAATGTTACAACTCATGGGGTTTATGCACTTCAATTAGCCATTGATGGAAAAATTTATGTTATTCAGGAATACCGTCCTTATTTGAATGTTATCCACAATCCAAATGTACCAGGATTGGCCTGCAATTATGAAATCAATGCTGTTGATCTGCAAGGTAGATTAGGATTGGTGGGGCTGCCCCCTTTTATACAATCCTATTTTTTAATTTCCTTTAATGCGGCTAATTTTTGCTTCGGTGATGCCACCGAATTCTCGGTCAATGCCAGTGGCGCTATCTCCCAAATTGAGTGGGATTTTGGGGATGGTAATACCTCCAATATTGAACAACCCTCACATGTGTATGCCGCCCCTGGGACGTATACGGTAAATGTCACAGTTACCACTGCCTCAGAAATTAAAACAGAATCCAAAGACATTACCATTTACTCATCCCCTGTAGCCAACACCATTACCGATTTTGAGGTTTGTAGTGCCTTGCCGAATCATCAATTTAATTTGGCAACCAAAAACACTGAAATTCTTGGAAGTCAATCTGCGGCTGAGAATTCTGTTGCCTATTATCCTACACTAATTGATGCCGAAAACGGTACCAATGCTTTGCCCTTGATGTATACCAATTCGCTTTCCACCGAAACTGTTCATGCTCGTATTACAAATTCTAATAATTCCGTTTGTTATGCCATTACCTCTTTTGAGTTGGTGGTAAAACAAGCCCCGGTTTTATCGCCGGTATCCGATTGGGTAGTCTGTGATACCGACTTGGATGGCTTTCACACGTTTAACCTTACTGATAAAAGTGAGGAAGTGTTAGACGGACAAGACCCTGCCCTCTTTTCTGTTTCCTATTTTGAAACTTTGGCAGATGCGCAATCGGGTACATCGCCTTTGGGTACTACTTACACCAATACTTTAGCTTCACATGAACTATTTTTTAGAATTGAAAATACTGCCTCTCCTGAGTGTTTTGTAACTGGAAGTTTTCTATTGGAGGTGGTTACCGGGGTTATCGCAACAGCTCCTACTACTTTAGAGATTTGTGATGATACTAATGGTGGCTTTTTTACTTTTGATCTAAGTGTTCAAAATGCAACCGTGCTAGGGGCACAAAACCCGGCTGCCCATACGGTAAGTTACCATCCTTCGTTGACCGATGCCGAGGCAGGTACCAATGCTTTGGATGCTTCTGGGTACATCAATACAATTCCTTATCAGGAAACCCTCTATGTGCGAGTGGTAAATACTAGCAATTCGGATTGTTATGCTACCACCCAATTTGATATCCGTGTTTACGATTCGCCCGTGCAACAGCCGATATCTTCCTGGTTAGTTTGCGATTTGGAACGTGACGGTTTCCACAGCTTTGACTTTAGCGAAAAAGATGCCGAGGTATTGGGTGGACAGTCGGCTTCCGATTTTGAGGTTGCTTATTTTATAAGTGAAGTGGATGCCCTTGCAGGTCAAAATCCCATTGTAGGAACTTTTCAAAATACTTCTAATCCACAGCAGCTCTTTTATCGCCTTCAGAATCGAAACCATGCCGCTTGCTTTGTAACGGACTCTTTTTCAATACACCTTTTTGATGCTCCTATGGCATATGTCCCGGAGCCGTTGATTCTCTGTGACAATGGTACCGGTATACAATCCATAGACCTTTCATTTAAAGACGAGGAAGTGCTGGGCGGTCAAGACCCTAATTATTATGTGGTCTCTTATTTTTCCAGTGAGCAGGATGCCGTAACCAACACAAACGTATTGTCTAAACAAAACTATAATAACACTGAACTTCAGGAAACCCTCTTTGCCCGGATTCAGCATCGGGAACTGACCTCTTGTTTTGAGGTAACGCATTTTTCGCTGACCATCAATCCCTTGCCCATTCCGGCCCTGCAGGAAGTGTATGTTATCTGCCCTGATAGCCCTGAATTGGTACTTGATGGCGGAGAATTTGAATCTTGGGTATGGGAAGATTCAGGCGGTATAGTGGTAGGTACTTCTAGGGAATTCAATGTAGCTGCTCTGGGCGACTATAGTCTTATCGTAAGTCAAACGACCACTGGTGTGCGCTGTGAAAATACCCTTTTCTTTGAGGTGGTCTCCTCCGGAGCCCCTGAGGATTTCACCGCTACGGTAAACGGTTTCTCGGATCAGGTCACTATAGCAATAGATGCCATAGGTGTAGGCGATTTTGAATATTCAATTGATGGAACTAGCTATCAAGACCAGTCCCGGTTTGTGGTATTTCCCGGGGAATACACCGTTTATGTGCGCGACAAGTTCTTGTGCCGCACGTTATCTAAGGAAGTCACTGCCCTAGGATACCAAAAGTTCTTTACGCCAAATGGGGACGATACGCATGAGCATTGGAATGTGATAGGAGCCAACTCCTTTCCGGAAGCCGAACTCTATATTTATGACCGTTACGGCAAACTGGTACAACAACTCTCACCCGCAGACCCGGGTTGGGATGGCACCTTTAAAGGTACTCCCCTACCTTCTTCCGACTACTGGTTCCGTTTTGTCTATGGC
>CAZWJZ010000436.1:0-3709 GCA_964634665.1 uncultured bacterium
CAGCGTATGACTTGGCCTAGGTCTCTTGTGAGTGCAGTCAAGGCATCTTCGTCATCTATATCTATGGCTTCACCATCGCTTCGGTCTGCTAGTCGGTCTAGGTTTTCGGGTTCGTAAGGTATGAAGTATTGCTGTCCGTCTATGGTGGCTACCGTTCCGCCACTTTTGCCTATAGCTAGGGTGTAGAGTTTAACGTCATTGTCACTTGCAAATCGTGCGGCTATATCCAGTTCACTTTCTCCTGGTACGGCTGGGTTTGCTGCTATGTTAGTTACACCATCTGAAAAAATAATGATGCTGCCTAGTGCTGGGTCTATGGGGGCTTCAGTTTCATCTTCTGGCTGAGGTGTCTCAGGTTGAGCTGCAAAGCCTTGTGGCTCGAGTTCTTCGGGTATGGCGAGTCCTTCACGTCCGGGTAGCATGCGTACGCCTGATACGACAGCTGAGGCTAGGGAGGTATTTTGGGCTGCTTCTACTTGTGATAGGGCGTCAAACAGTAAATCTCTGTCTGTGGTTGGTGGTACCAGTACCGAGGCTACATCTGAAAAACTGACTAGGCCAATTTGGGTACTTCTTGGTACAGTTCTTGCGAAGCTTTCTGCTAATTCTCTGGCTTTGTCTAGGCGTGTGGGTGCTACGTCGTCAGCTAGCATAGAGCGGCTTGCATCTATAGCTATGACCACAGCTGCTTTATTTACGGGTAAGGGTGGGTTTGCAACAGGTCTGGCAGATGCTAGTAATAAAGCACTTAAGGCTATGACTTGCAGAAAGATGATGCTTCTACTTAGTCTTTTCTTTGGTCGCTTCATAATGCTAGTAAGCAAATGTTCATCTGCGAAACCTTTGAGGTTTTTTTCACGCCTTCTTTCAGCAAAAAACATAAAGACGAAAAATAACGGGACAAGCAGTAAGAACCATAAAAAACTAGGCCACAAAAAAACCATGTTTAAGCCCTTCTGCCTTTACGACGCTGAGTGAAGTTAAGTAGCGGCTTAACAATATCTTCGTGGGTGGAAAGCTCGAGTAGGTCAACTCTGGCTGCTTTCATGGTTTTTTGAATGGCTTTGTCACGCTCGAGTACGAGTTTTTTGTGTTCTTTTCTTAGGCGTTTATCGCTGCTGTTAAGCCAGATTTCTTCGCCTGTTTCGGGGTCTCTCAGGCGAATCTCGCCAACATTAGGGAGTTCTTTTTCGATTGGGTCAGTTATTCTTACGGCTATTACGTCATGCTTGAAGGCTAAGCGTTTGAGTTCTTTTGCCCAGTCACTGTCAGTATCTTGATTTGCTTCTTCAGGTTGCTTTGTTGAGCTTAGAAAATCAGAAATCACAAATATAAGTGCAGTTCGTTTTATGGTTTTGCTGGCTTCTTTGAGTGCTTCAGCCAAATTATTGCCGCCCTTGTCAACAATGCCTTTGGCTTCATCTGAACTATGAGCCATGAGGCTTTGAATAATGCTAATGCTTTGCTTTCGACCTGAGCGCAGGGGCACAACAGATACGCCTTTATCTGAAAATCCTAGTGCTCCGACCTTATTTCCTTGCCTTGTAATAATTGACGAAGCAATCGCCGCAAACTCAATGGCCTCTTCACTTTTTAAAATTCGTCTCGTACCAAACTGCATGGAGGGTGACAGGTCAACAATCACCCAAGCAATAATTTCTCGTTCTTCACGGTATTGCCGAACATGAACTCTATCGGTTCTAGCAGTAACACTCCAATCAATATTTTTGACAGGGTCACCCGGTTGGTACTCTCTTACCTCTGCCAAATCGAGGCTAGGGCCATAAAAAAGACCTGAGTAATCCCCAAACAAAAAGCCATCTAAACGCCGTAAAATTTTAAACTCGAGCTTTTTGAGTAGCTGCACTGCTAGCTGTTGCTGTGTTAAGTTTTGAGTCTTTATTTTTGGGCTTGGAACTGTTGCGGGTGGTTTGTTAACACGCGTTTTTCTAAAAACCGTAGCAAACATGGGGAGCCCTTAGCTTGCTCGAGCATGTGAGGTTGGGTTACTTTTGGTATCTCGGTAGGGGTCACCTATGTGTACTTGGGGTGGTTTTATCGAGGCAATGAGTTGCGTAACGATATCTTCTAAGTTCACTTCATCTGCTAGGGCTTCGTAAGAAAGCATAATGCGGTGTCGGAGTACTTCTGGCGCTATGTCTCGCACATCTTCAGGTAAAACGTATTCTCGACCCCTTATGATTGCGAGTGCCTTGGCTCCTAGTATTAGGTTTACACTAGCTCTTGGACTAGCACCATTACTGATGTAAGGGTTTAACTGACTAAGCCCAACCGTACTAGGGTCACGGGTAGCTCGAGCTAGCTTTACGGCGTACTCAGTTACTGCCTGATGCACACTTACTTCATCTACCATAGCTTGTAAGCCTTTTAGTTCATCAGCACTTAGTTGCACATCTACAGCTTCAAATTTAGTTGAGACGCGCTCAACTACTGTCATTTCTTCATAAAATTCAGGGTAATCAATGATCACTTTAAACATAAAACGGTCAAGTTGCGCTTCGGGTAAAAAGTAAGTGCCTTCAGATTCAATGGGGTTTTGGGTTGCTAAAACCAAAAAAGGATAAGGCAATTTGTGAGTTTCATGGCCCAGCGTGACTTGTCGTTCTTGCATGGCTTCTAAAAGGGCTGATTGTACTTTGGCTGGCGCACGGTTAATTTCATCTGCCAGAATAAGGTTAGCAAAGACAGGTCCAAGCTCAACTTGAAACTCTGCCTTTTGAGGATTATAAATTCGCGTTCCTACAAGATCAGATGGCACTAAGTCTGGCGTAAACTGAATACGCTTAAAGCTTGTTCCCAAAGCATCCGCCATGGTTTTTATGGCTAGTGTTTTTGCTAAGCCTGGCACACCCTCAATTAAAATATGACCACGCGATAAAAGGGCAACCAAGATACGCTCGAGCATGAGGTCTTGCCCTACAATCACTTTTTTAACCTCTAGTAAAAGCGTTCGTAGTTTTGCAGCATTATCCATTACTTTTTGCGGGTCTAAACTAAGTTTTGTAGCTTTGTTATCGTCCATATTGCCTCCCAAAAGACTAGCTTTACTGGTGTTACCTAAGATTTAAGAAAATTGTTCAGGAATAGGTGCGGGTGCAGGTTGACGCTGGTTTGGTGGTACGGGTTGCAAAGGAAAAAGTTCAGGAGAACCATTTTGACCAGGTAGCCCTTCACCGGGTTGCATTTGAAAGAGTTGACCATCTTGAAAGAAATACAAAGGGCACTCTTCACTACCTTGCGGCAAACCAAAATTATCCCCAGGACCAGGAAAAGGTTGTAACTCACGAGGGTCATTATCTTGCACCAAAAAAAGCTCGAGCTTTGCTGTATTTTCTTGAGAGGTGACATCAATCTCATTTGTACTCGAAAAGCGACCTGCCAAAAAGGCTATCGTCACTAGGGCGAGTAATGCAAGTGTTTTTAGTGTTTTTTGATGCACTTTATAATCCGTATCTTGTATTTCAAACCAGTACCCCTTTGCTTTATTAAAGGACGAGAAACCTGAAATCACTTTTTTAGAACGAAAGTTTTTTGCGATGGAATCTTAATCATTATTTAGACTTCGTCATCTAAGAAAATTAGAATTCCACCACTTAAGTGCTTAGTTTAGCAAATTACTTTAGAAAAGATTGTGCTAACCTAAATCATTTCAGAAGCCTGCTATGCTCAAGCTTGTGGTAGTTCTTTT
>CAZWJZ010000437.1:0-3702 GCA_964634665.1 uncultured bacterium
CGCCGTGCTGTTCCATTCATAACCGCTTCGCTCAAACAGTCGTGAACCAGAGGCATGATAGGACTCGCTTCTAGTGAAGTTACATTAGGACTCGCTTCTAGTGAAGTTACCCTAGTCTTTGATTGCTCAGTATTGACCTTCATAACCGCAACGCTCCTTTGGTTCAGGACTGTTCTTGGCTAAAGGCTTTTAAGCGAGTGTCACAAAGTACCGAGCGAAGTCTACGGATAGACCCATTCAGTAGTTTGCAAACCTTCTATGGAGTAACTTAAAAGCTTAATTGCTTGCTAGATACTGCTGCGACTATGCGCTCAAGCCTCAAGGCTAAATGGAGATGCTTTCTCAGGCTACTAAAGGGCAAAACAAACCTAAGCTGAACTGTAAATGACAACATTTATCATTGCGAACTAAGGGACTAAGCTCAGCTATTTTTGGTCTTTTGACCCGATTAAACTAGTTAATTTGAAATCTCTTTGGGTTCACATAATACAAATTAAACTAAACCAGCTCTTGCTTAACACGACATAAGCCTAAATTCACGTATGCTTTTTATAACTTGATGAAGGGTTAAAATCATGAAGCTACTTTACTACAATAAGCTCGACACCCGTAAAATCCCTAATTTCACAAAAATGAAAAGCTACCTTGAAAAGGATGATTTTCGTTCAGCTGATGTCAAAAAAATTGGGGATAATCTCTACCGCAGTCGTTTAGATAAAAGCAATCGCTTATTATTTTCAATCTACACATACCAAGGTGAAAACTATATTTTACTGCTCGAGTTTATTGCTAATCATGCTTATGATAAGTCACGTTTTTTGACTAGGGGCGTTTCGATTGATGAAGCTAAGCTACCATCATTAGAGACGCATCCTGAAACAACAGAGGAGCTCGTTTATCTTAATCCTAAGTCAAGTCGCATTCATTTATTAAACAAACTTATTTCATTTGATGATGCGCAAGAAAGCATTCATAAGCTTACGGCACCCATTATTATAATTGGTTCGGCTGGTAGTGGTAAAACAGCGTTGACGTTAGAAAAAATGAAAGAAGCACAGGGCGACATTTTGTATCTAACGCGTTCGCCTTTTCTGGTAGAACACTCCAGAGATACCTATTACGCGCTGAACTATGAGAATGAAGATCAGCAGATTGACTTTTTATCGTTTAATGAGTACCTTGCGAGTTTAAAGGTTCCTGAAGGTCGTGAACCGAGTGATCGTGAATTTGTTGCTTGGTTTGCAAAACATCGCCAAACAGTTAGCCTTAATGACCCCCATCAGCTCTTAGAAGAATTTAAGGGAGTTATAACAGGTGCAAGTACAAACAGTGCTTATTTGAGTCGAGAGGCTTATTTAAACTTAGGTGTCAAGCAATCCATTTATTCTGTAGAGGAACGCAACGTTGTTTATGACTTGTTTCTTAAGTATCTGGACTTCATGAAGAACAACGGGTTTTATGATGCTAACATTTTAAGTTTTGAGTATAGGGATTTAGTTCAACCGCATTACGATTTTATTGTTGTTGATGAGGTTCAAGACCTTACCAATAGTCAATTGCAAGTTGTTTTAAAGTCACTCAAGCAAGCAGATCAATTTTTACTTTGTGGTGATGCTAATCAGATTGTTCATCCCAACTTTTTTTCTTGGTCAAAATTAAAATCGTATTTTTATAAACAAGAAGACCTTAAATTACCCGCAGAGATTCTTTGTATTCTTAGTAGTAATTACCGTAATTCGATTGAAGTTACTGAAATAGCTAATCGGCTTCTGAAACTCAAAACAGCTCGTTTTGGTTCGCTTGATCGTGAAAGCAATTACTTAGTCAAGAGTGGTTCTAAGAAGTCAGGTAAAGTTTTACTGCTTGAAGATAAAGTAGAGATAAATCAAGACCTAAACTTAAAAACACGCCTATCTACTAACTATGCGGTTGTTGTTATGCATCCCAATCAGAAAGCCAAAGCCAAGACCTTTTTTCAAACACCTTTGATTTTCTCTATTCATGAAGCTAAAGGTTTAGAGTACAAAAATATTATTTTGTATAACTTCACTTCAGATGAAGAGAACCGCTACCGTGAGATTAGTAGTGAGGTTAATCCTGAAGATTTACTTGCTGAAGAACTCAGTTACAACCGTGCTAAAGATAAAAAAGATAAGTCTCTAGAAATCTATAAGTTTTACATTAATGCTCTTTATGTAGCTATTACCAGAACCATTGAGAATCTATTTATTATTGAAGCTAAAGTTAATCAAAGAATATTTAAATTAATGGGTTTAGAAGCTTGGCAAGGCCCACTGGACTTAACTGAGGAAGGCTCGAGTTTAGCGTCTTGGCGACAGGAAGCTCGTAAATTAGCGTTACAAGGTAAAGATGAGCAAGCTGAGGATATTCGCAAAACCATCCTTAAGATTAAGGAGATTCCTTGGCAAGTTATTAAAGCTGAGACTTTAAAACAATTAGATGTTGAAGCGTTGGAGCAAAATAACAAAAAGGCAAAGCTTTTGCTTTTTGAGTACGCATTGGTTTATCAAGATCAAAGTCGCTTGTTTGCACTTTCTGAGGCAGGCTTTAAGCCTGCCTTGCAACCTGAAAAAGGATTGAAGTTATTAACGCAGAAGTATTTCTTTCCTTATGATACTCAGAATCCTGCTGCGATGCTTCGGGAGATTGATCAGTATGGACTTGATTTTCGTAATGCCTTTAATATGACACCTGTCATGGCTGCTGCTCGTTTGGCTAACGAGGCGCATTTAAGCACACTTGTTGAGATGGGTGCTGATACCAGTTTAATTAATAACGCAGGTTTTAATGCTTTTCAAATTGTTTTGGAGCAGGCTAGTTTAAGTACTGAGTATTCTAGTAAGAAGCTGGCAGATGTTTACAAGAAATTAGAGCCTCAATCTATGAGCTTGGAGATTGAAGGTCGGCTTGTTAAATTAGACCAACGACTAATGGAGTTTTTGATGTTAAATCTTATGATTGCCATGTTTTACAGTCGATTGGGTGAAAATGCCTCTTCGGGCAATGCCTTTAGTAGCGCTGATTTTGTTGAAGTGTTGGAGCCCTTCCCGCTTGAGGTTTTACCGGAAAGGCGTAAAACTAGGGCTTATATTTCAAGTATTCTATCTAAAAACGAAGTTGACCGAGATGATAAGTATAATCGTAAGCTTTTTAAACGCATTAAGCATGGAAACTACATTATTAATCCTCAGCTTTCCATCTTGGCTGAAGGAAGCTGGAGACCTGTTTATGACTTATTAGACATTGACGCCTTAGGGTTTAGAGGTATTCATCCTGATGAGTATTTTGCTGATAAGATTAATTTTTTTAGTTCAAAGAGTTTAGAGGCATTTAAGAATCAACTTAAAGAGCTTGCGAAATCCTCTTAAGAGTTTTACTATTAATGCTAGTTCATAAGGAGAACTCAGCGAAACTGGTCTTGGTTGGTTGCAGTGGACACTTAATGCAAACGAAAAATACATAAAGGAGTCCTTGAATGGAAAAGAAGCAAGATCATATATATAGGACCTACGCAAGGGTCATCCTTAGGGTAGGGTTTTTTAAGCTGTTGAGTGAGGTAGTCATCAAGTAAACCGTGCTTGAGTTGATAAAGGGTTTGCTTGCTTCGACGAGCAAGTTGAGCAAGTCTAGAGGGTGTTTGAAAAATCCCCCCACTCATGGTTGAGTAGAGGGTGAATGATA
>CAZWJZ010000438.1:0-3689 GCA_964634665.1 uncultured bacterium
TTTGAGTTACCTATTTGTATGAGTTGAGCCATAAAGTAATTATAGTGTAATTACATTGCTTTCGCAAGCAATTCCAATCTACTTCTTACCTTTCTTACTTACCAAATAACCTTTCCCTAATGCTACTCGCCAATCCAATGTTACTTTTAAGCTTCTCAGCTTGTTCTTTTAATAGTGGGTCTCCCCTGTAAGTTCTTGGTGCATCATCATAATGCGTCATGAGTTTTTGGGTATGGTCAATAACTTCACCTAATTGCCAAATGGGTTTATGGGCTGACAAGTAACGAGGTTTAGGTAACTTACCTGTTTTAACGTAATCCCAAACCGTTCGAGTTGGGGTTTTTCGCCCATTTACCCGAAAAGGTACATTTCAGGATTTCAACAATGCTCTGCTAAGTGGTTGAGAATCTATTATTTCCTGTTCAGGACGGCGTTTCTAGCTATCGTCTTAAATTGCTTAAGGCTTTCTGAGAAAGGGCTTTTGAGACATTAATTTCGACATAGTTTTGGTCACGATTCAAAACCTCTACATTATGAGACTTAATAGCCGATGAATACAGGGTTGATAGAGTTCTGGAGCGATGTAGCAAGCTTTAAATTGAAGTCACTTTATTTCTGAAATAGTCCATTTCGGGGGGATGGGCCAACAACCCCTATTTAGATAATAATAGTCTTGGTTGGTTCAATGACGAGCATTGTCTAACCGCTCCTAGGGTTCAAAGTTTGAAACCTTTCGCTATCGTCTGAGCCCTGTCGGAAGTCAGCACCCTTTCAGGTTTGGCATGACGCCTTATCCAGCCCCTTATGATTTTGGGTTGTCTTTCGACCGCTGGCTTTCGCTTCCTCCGACATCCTTTACCCTCTGCGTCATTTCCTTTTGGGGATACCAGCTGTCCTAGCTGGAACGCATAGGGCTTACCCAATTCATCAGAAAGAACTCACATGCAGGACCTGGCTTGGCGTCTCTGACCCGACGGGAGTGGTGGATACCGTCACGACCTTCGTGAAGTCGTGAACCTACCCGTTAACCTTTTGGTCATGGCCTATCAGCCTCTTTGGCCATTTACAGTTCACGAGCCGTACAAACAACGCTTCACTTTCGTTCAAGCTTGCCCTGCTTCCCCTAGTCCCTGACCGCTTTGAGGCTAGCAGCCAGTGGAACATTGTCCCTGATGCTTCGCACCTTGGTTTTCACCGCAGCACGTTCAGGTAGGGGCATCTGGATATCACAGAGTCTGTAGTTTATTCCTTCATACAGCATTCCGTTCTGACGCTTTGCTGGTCGCACCACGTAAAACTGTGGGATCGATTCACTCCAATGAGCAATCTCAGAACAATAAAGCAAGTTTCACGGGATGACCTTGTAACTAGAAGACAGTGGTAGGAAGACATACCCCAGACTTTTTCGTGGCCTCCTACATTAGTCATTTCAGGATCAACTTCTCGCAAGATTCAGAAAAAGGGACTGCGGAGAATTTCAGAAACATCTTGACTTTTTCATAAACTTGAAGTACTATTGCTGAAATTAAAGTTAAAGACAGCATAGATGTTTCAGAAAAGATTCTGAAGAAACTGTAGGAAGTAATGACCTGTTCCAAGTTGACGTTTTTAGAAACGATGATCAAGTGTTGCCCTCTCGTTTGTCTGGTCATGGATAACACATGAGAGTAACAGCCGTTAATGTATTCAAGGTAAATGTGCCCTTCAAATCGGCTTACAGCTGGGCGTCCGGTACACGCCAAGGTACGTCGCGCATCATCGTACAGGTGGAAACTGACAACGGCATCGTCGGTTTAGGGGAAACCTTTCGCTTGCCCTTCGTAGATGCTGTGCTTGAACAACTTATTCCTTTAATTATTGGTGAACGTGCCCATGATATCGAAAGAATTCAAAGAAAGATGTTAGCAGCAGGTTATTACCATCATCACCGTGCTCTCGTCTTCGCCGCTTGCGCTCTCGAGATGGCACTCTGGGACGCAGTGGCCAAGGCTGCGAAAGTACCTCTTTACAAATTGTTAGGTGGGGCCTATCGAGAGGAAATCGATTGCATCGGGTACTTATTTACACAGAACACCGAGCAACTTATTTCTGAAGTGAAAGCATTTGTAGCTGAAGGTTTTAGAACTATAAAGATAAAAATAGGCACCGACCCAATCCTAGATATCGCCCTCGTAGAGAGACTGCGTGAAGAAATTGGATATGACATTAAGTTGCGCGTCGATCTAAACCAGGCTTGGACGGTTGGGACAGCTAAACGAATGTTGCGAAAGCTCGAACCCTTCGACCTCGAATATGTCGAGCAGCCTATATTGCAGACTGCTCTGTCAGATTCCGCTATGCTCCGCGCCATGTTTAGCACCCCTATTGCTTTAGATGAGAGTGCCTATACAACCTATGATGTCATGGACATTATCCGGCAGAAAGCTGCTGATATCATTTTGGTCGATCCACATGAAGCAGGTGGCATTTTGCCCTGTAAAAAGGCGTGTGCGATTGCCGAGGCGGCAGGCTTACCAGTCAACTTTCACAGTGCTTCTGAACTCGGACTTTCCACCGCAGCCTATCTCCATATTGCTGCGTCTACTCCCAATATGCTTTTCGCTATCGACACCCAGTACCAGCACCTCACCGATGATGTCATCACAACACCTTTTCAGTTCGCCGATGGCAAGCTAGTTATCCCCGAAGGCTATGGCTTGGGTGTTGAGTTAGACATGGACAAAGTAAAACAATACGAAGATGAGTCGCTTTATCTTCCGTATCTAAAGCAAGATGACCCCAAGTGGTTTAGTAGTAAGCCTGAATACTAAGTTAAAGGACAAAAGATGACCCGTGGCCGAACAACCCTTATAGATATCGCTGAACATGCCAATGTTTCAGTGTCAACCGTTTCAAGGGCACTTAACAATCATGCGCACGTCGATCAGGCAACAAAAAAAGCAGTTCAAAAAGCAGTTGAGGCTTTGGATTATCCTCTAGAAAACTTGCGACAACGTCAGCCAAAAACCACTCGTGTTGCACTGGTTACTCGCTTTAACTCTACACTCGATGTTCAAAGCGAGGTTGACCTGAGTAGCTTTGAGCACCTTGCGCTGCTTGGAGCACAGGCAGAACTAGAAGCTAGAAATCTACATTTTGATATGCGCCGCCTTGTGATGGATCCAAAGGACTTTGGACAACTCACAGAAGATGCAGGTGTCATCATCCTCGGAGGGATTGTCAACCGAGACTTTATTTTAAAGCTGCAAGCCAAACGGATCCCTTTTGTTATTCTGGGTGCTCATGTACTCCCACTAAAAACCAATTGCGTCATGGCCGACTATATACACGGAATGCGTGAAGTGATCAGTCACCTAATCGAAAAAGGGCGCAAACGCATTGGTCTTGTTAATGGACCAACAACAACACATACCAGTGAAGAAAAACGAAACGGCTTGGCACTTGCGCTCTGGCAAAATGGTCTCGCGTTTGACAAAAGACAACTTATTTCAGGTGATTTTACACCTGAAGCAGGTTACGCAAAAACCCTAACGCTTTTGGAGCAATGCCCTGACCTAGATGCGATTATCTATGCTGATGACAGATCAGCAATGGGTGGCTTAAGTGCGCTAAAACATGCTGGTCACCAGATTCCTGAAGATATTGCCGTAGTTGGAATGCACGGTTATGACATAGGTGCTTACGCAGAC
>CAZWJZ010000439.1:0-3689 GCA_964634665.1 uncultured bacterium
CTCAAACAGTAGATTCGTAATTTTTTTTCGGAGGCTTATGTCGGGTCATAGTTTGGATCCTAACAGTCCACTGCCGCGTTATTATCAGATCTATAACGTGTATCTCTCGATGATTGAATCGGGCGAGTTAAGTGCTGGGCAAAGCCTGCCACCAGAAAGACATATTGCTGAATCATTTGGCGTTTCAAGACCAACCGTTGTCAAAGCCTTAGACCTCTTAGAAAGAGAAAGGCTTATAACCAAACAACAAGGCCGTGGCAACATCATCTTAAAAACAACACCCGTCGCAGAGAACAAAACCATCGCCTTTATAAGTTCACACAATATGACAGATGAATTACTCATGGGCATATCTCAAAAAGCCTTTGAGTCTCACTATCACCTACAAATTTTAGGTATGGACTGCAACTTCAAACACCTAGACAGCTACCTAAACACCTGCCTAGACAATGGCATACAAGGATTCCTTATTTACGGTCGCCCTAACAACAGTGACGCCAGCAGCTACCAAAAACTACTTGACCAACACGTAACCGTTGTCATGGTAGACCGCTACTACCCAGAGTTAAACTGCGATCACGTTGTCTACGACAACGAAGCTGCCAGCTACGAACTAAGCAGACAACTCCTTGCCAAAGGTCACCAAAGCATAGCCGTACTACCTGGCCAAGAAATAAACTCGAGCTCTGTGAAAGACCGCATAAAAGGCTATAAAAAAGCCCTTGAAGAAGCCAATATAGCCTTTAACGAAGCGCTCTTATGGCTAGACATATACAATTACAGCTTACCCGTACGGCACTTAAAAATAAGCGAAACCAAAAAGCTCGAGTTAAAACTCGAGCAGTGTCGACCTACAGCTATTTTGACCATTAATGATTTGATTGCTAACTACTTAGTGCATGATCTTATGCTTATTCAAGATAACTTTATGCGCTCTGCCCTTAATGGCAGTGTAGACTCGAGTAGCTCTTTTCTTGATCTTGAATTAGCTAGTTTTGGTACGCAAGCTATTTCTGGCTTTAATTATCTAAAAGTTTTCGCGGTTCACCCTACCTTTGAGTTGGGTCGGGCTGCTGCTGATTTGCTTATTAGCCGTTTGAATGGTTCTATTTCTTCTGAAATCAAGCATTTAACTATGCCTATGCAGATTGTTGAGTGTTCTGATCAAGCGAATAGCTTAATTTTTGGAGGGGGTGGATAGGTCTGCATTAAGAGCCTTTTGTAGTAATTGTGGTGTTAAGCCTTTGTTTTTACGTTCTAGTTCATCTAAACCTTTAGGAAAGGGATTTTAGTTATATGAAACTAACAAGATTTATTGTTTTGCTTTTAGCTTCCGTACTCGTCAGCATGACGTTTGCGCAGCAACCCCCTCGTGAGAGCACCGTTATTTTTGATATTGACGGTGGTTTGGTTGCCCAGCCCTTCAATTTTAACTGGATGCTTCCTGGTACCAACCGTAACCAGGGCATGCACCAAGCCGTTTGGGAACCCCTATTCATCCTGAACTATGAAACAGGTGAAATCGAGCCTTGGTTAGGCGAATCTTTTACCTCTAATGAAAGCCTTGATGTCTGGACACTCAAACTGCGTGAAGGTATCGAGTGGTCTGACGGTGAAGCCTATAATGCTGATGACATTGTATTTACCTTGAATTTACTGTTGGGAGATGAAACTGTATCGCTAAGCGAAGCAGCTAATACTCAACAGTGGGTTGAGAGTGTTGAAAAGATCGATGATTTGACAGTTCAGTTTAATCTGAAAGCACCAAATCCACGTTACCAGTTAGACTTCTGGTCAGTACGTATCTGGGGTGGCACTATCATTCTTCCAGAGCACGTTTGGGCAGACCAAGATGCTTTTACCTTCCAAAACTATGATCCAGAAAGAGGCTGGCCACTTGGTACAGGTGCTTACACCTTAACAAGTGCAAGTGAAAATGAATTCATTTACACCCGTAACGATAACTGGTGGGGTGCAAAAGTTGGTATTCCAGAGCAAGGTATAACAAGCTTACCTGAACCCGAATCTCTGGTCTGGGTAGCTATTGCCAATGAAGAAACACGCTCATTGCTGGCATCTGAAGGCAACTTAGACAGCGTTATGGATGTAACCTTGGGTGCTTATGAAGCCATCAACTCACGTAACCCTAACGTGTTGTCTTGGGTAAATGGCGAACCTTTTGCCTGGCTTGACCCCTGCCCTCGCCAAATCTCTTTTAACCTAGCAGATCCCGTCTGGGGTAATCGTGATCTGCGTCATGCAGTTAACAAATCTATTGATCGCGATCAAGTTGTAAGCATTGCCTATGAAGGCACCACCATTCCTTCACGTAGTCTCTATGTCGAGTATGGCGGTCTTTTCCCTGTTATTGAAGCTGTGGTCGCAGATGGTTATAACTTTAATGTCGAACCTGATCTAGAAGGCGCTAAAGCCCTTATTGAAGGACAAGGCTATGCCTTAAACAGTAATGGTATTTATGAAAAAGATGGTCAAACCTTAAGTTTGGTTGTACAAGTACACGAAGGCTTTACCGAGAAACGCCGCTTGACCTCAGTTGTGGTTGAGCAGCTTCGCCAAGCAGGTATTGACGCTGTTCAGCAAAATGTTGCAGGTGGTACTTGGGGTGACAATAAAGCCTTTGGTAACTACGAAGCTGTTGCTGACTGGGATGCCTGCGGCTCAATTAATGAACCATTTGCCTCACTAAACCGCTACACAGCGCAATTTGCCGTGCCAGTAGGAGAACGCTCACCTGGTGGGAATAACCATGTTCGCTGGACTGGCCCCGATAATGACCGCTTTAGTGAATTGGTTGCTCAAATGGGCAGCTTACCTCTCAGCGATCCTCAAATTCTACCTTTAGTAGAGGAAGCTTATGCCCTTTACTACGACGCTATGCCTTTTATTCCTATTACTCAAGCCAAGAAACTTATCCCCTTTGACTACACCTACTGGACAGGTTGGCCGAGTGCTGAAAACAATTACAATCACCCAGCCACCTGGTGGATGAGCACTCACCAAATCATTCATAACTTAAGGGCAGCTCAGTAGTCTTAAGCACCTAAAACATTTCAAGAGCTGATGTACTTGAGTCATCAGCTCTTGAAATATAAACGATTTTTGGAGGTTAAGCACTACATGGCAGGTATTACTCTAAGTTATTTTTTACGGCGATTAGGTGTTTTCTTTTTAACCATTTGGATCGCTGCTACTATTATCTTTATTATCCCTCGTTTAGCACCAGGTGACCCTGTGTCAGCAATGGTGGCTCGCATGACCCAGACAGCTGGCTTTGTCGAAAATGCAGAGGCCATGATTGAGGGCTGGAAAGAACGTCTGGGTTTAAATGACCCCTTACATATTCAGTATCTAAAATATCTTGGCAGCATATTTACTTGGGATTTTGGTTTTTCACTTTCTGGCTTTCCAACAACCGTACGAAGCATGATTCTAAGAGCTTTGCCCTGGACGATAGGTCTCTTAACAGTAGCAACGGCCTTGGTATTTCTAATTGGTAACCTGTTGGGGGCACTTTTAGCCTGGAAAAAATCACCGAAGTTACTAAAGTATTTAATACCAGTAACTATGGTATTTACTTCTTTACCCTCAATCTTGGCTGCATTGTTTTTGATATATATGTTTGCCGTTGTACTTAGCTGGTTTCCAATTCAAGGCTCCTATGGTCGTGG
>CAZWJZ010000440.1:0-2297 GCA_964634665.1 uncultured bacterium
AGCTCGTTTTACCTCGCATTGAACCGTTACTGCTATAGGGTCAGTAGTTACAATACAGAATTGTATAGCGGTGAATCTATTCTTATTCCAAGAAAGGGTTCGCTGAATAATATCTACTATGTTAATGAACCTTTTTGGACTGTAGACACCTTATTCTGGACAAAGATAGATAAGCATCAAGCATTACCTAAATTCCTTTTCTACCAGCTAAGCATTATTAATTTCGCGGAATTAAATGTTGGTTCTGCTGTTCCAAGTTTAACAGTTCCAATTCTTAATGATATTGAAATTCTCTTACCCTCACTCGATAAGCAAAAAGAAATAGCTGAAACACTTTCTTTGTTAGACGACAAACTCGAGCTTAATAATCGTATTAATGAAACACTCGAGCATATGGCGCAGGCTATCTTTAAGAGTTGGTTTGTTGATTTTGACCCTGTTCATGCCAAGGTTGAAGCACTAGCGAACGGTAAAAGCCCAGAGCTTGCAGCTATGCAGGCAATTAGTGGTAAAAGTGTCGCTGAGTTAGCCGCCATGCCTGCTGAAAAGCTCGAGCAGTTAACAGCTACCGCTTCACTATTTCCAAGTGAGTTTGAAGAGTCGGAGTTAGGGGAGATACCGAAAGGCTGGGGGGTTGGCAGCGTAAAAGATGTTACTGAAAAAGTTTTTAGTGGTGGAACACCAAGTACAAAAAACCCAGACTATTGGAATGGTGATATTCCTTGGTTTTCTTCGGGTGAAACTAAAAATTCTATTATCACTGCTACAGAAAAATATATTACTAAAAAAGGCGTTGACGAATCTTCTACTAAATTTGCTGTTAAAGGTGACATTCTAATAGCTTCAGCAGGGCAAGGTCATACACGTGGTCAGACTTCATACTGCTTTATTGAAACATGTATTAATCAATCTGTCTTAGCAGTTAGGGCAGACGAAAAGAAAATCCACTCAACTTGGCTCTTTTACAATCTATCCAGTCGTTATCCAGAAATGCGTGGAATCTCCGATTCATTTAGTAGTAGAGGAAGTTTAACCAAAATGCTAATTGAAGGTATGACCGTAATTTTTCCACCAAAAAACCTTATCCAAACGTTCGCCAATCAAATAGAAAAATTTATCCAGAAACAGGCGGAAAACTCTATTTCATCTAATACTTTATCAGAACTTCGAGATAACCTTCTTCCTAAACTCCTTTCTGGTGAGCTTAGTGTTTCTGCTGCTGAAGAGTTTGTAGAGGGGGTGTAGGTCATGATGAATGAAGAGCAGTTAGAAGACCTTTGTCTTGATTGGTTTCGTGAGCTTGGCTATGGGGTGCTTAATGGGCTTGATATTGCGCCTGATAGTGCTTCGCCTGAGCGTGCTAATTACAGTGAGGTTTTGCTTAAAGGTCGTTTGTTTGCTGCGTTAGCTCGTATTAATCAGCATGTGCCTTCTTCTTGTTTTGAGCAAGTGTGGGATGTGCTTGTAAAGCGTGAGCATCCTGTGTTGGTGTTTAATAATCGTTGGTTTCATTCGTTGTTGCTTGAGGGTGTACCTGTTGAGTTTGAGCGTGATGGTGAGAAGGTCTTGGATAGGGTTTCGTTGCTTGATTTTGAGCAGCTTGAAGCAAATGATTTTCTGGTGGTGAATCAGTTTACGATTAAGGGTTCTAAGATGAACCGTCGGCCTGATATTGTGTTGTTTATTAATGGTTTGCCCTTAGCAGTGATTGAGCTTAAGAACCCTAGTGTTGAAGATACCGATATTTTTGAGGCGTTTAATCAGTTGCAAACCTATAAAGATGAGATTAGTGATTTGTTTGTCTTTACTGAAGCGTTGGTTATAAGTGATGGTTGGTTAGCAAGGGTTGGGTCACTCACCGCGAATCAGGAGCGGTTTATGCCTTGGCCTACGGTTAAGGATGAGAATGATAAACCTATGCTCGAGTTTCAACTTGAGACGATGGTGCGTGGGTTTTTTGATCGTGAGTTGCTGTTAGAGTACTTGCGGTATTTTGTTTTGTTTGAAGATAGTGATAGTGGTCTTATTAAGAAGATTGCTGGCTATCATCAGTTTCATGCGGTGCGTGAAGCGGTGCGTGCAACGGTCTTGGCTGCTAATGATACGCCTGAGAGTGTGGAAAGGCTCGAGCCTAGTCGCCAAGAGCTTGAGACCTTAGGTAAGCGTAAGGGGGGTGTGGTTTGGCATACGCAGGGTTCGGGTAAGAGTATTTCGATGGTGTGTTTTGCGGGTATGCTTTTGCAGCAAAGCGAAATGCAGAATCCTACGATTTTGGTGGTAACTGATCGTAATGATCT
>CAZWJZ010000440.1:2307-3670 GCA_964634665.1 uncultured bacterium
ATCTTGATGGTCAGTTGTTTGAAACGTTTTCGCTTTCACAGTCTCTTTTAAAGCAAACACCTGTGCAGGCAAATTCGCGTGAAGAACTGCGTGAGTTTTTGGAGTCGCGTCAGTCGGGCGGCATTGTGTTTACGACGGTGCAGAAGTTTTCACTGCTCGAGGCTGAGGATGCGCATCCTATTTTGAATAGGCGTTCTAATGTTGTGGTTGTAAGTGATGAGGCGCATAGGTCGCAGTATGGTCTTAATGCGCGTATGAATACGAAGACAGGTAAGTTTGTGTTTGGCTATGCGAAGCATATGCGTGATGCTTTGCCTAACGCTTCGTTTATTGGTTTTACAGGTACGCCTATTTCAGCTGAGGATAAAGATACGCGCGCGGTGTTTGGAGATTACGTGAGTGTTTATGACATTCAGGATGCCGTGGATGATAAAGCGACTGTGCCGATTTATTATGAGAGTCGTCTTGCTAAGCTGGATATTAATCGTGCTGAAATTGAGGCGCTTAATAAGCAGGTTGAAGATATTGTTGAAGATGAGGAGCTTAGTACCCGTGAGAAGACGAAGGGTGCTTGGTCTGCTTTAGAGAAGCTGGTGGGGGCTGAACCTAGACTTAAGCAGGTTGCTGCTGATTTGGTAATGCATTTTGAGTTGCGTACCTCAAGCATTGAGGGTAAAGGCATGATTGTTTGTATGTCTCGTGAGATTTGCGTGCAGATGTATAACGCTATTGTTGCGCTTAGACCTGATTGGCATAATGAGGATACAGATGAGGGTGCCCTTAAGGTGATTATGACGGGTTCTGCGAGTGATAAGCCGCATTTGCAGCCGCATATTTACAGTAAGCAGTTTAAGAAGAAGTTTGAGAAGCGTTTTAAAGACCCTAAAGATGATCTGAAGCTGGTCATTGTTCGTGACATGTGGCTCACAGGTTTTGATGCGCCGAGTGTTCACACCATGTATGTAGATAAACCTATGCGGGGTCATAATCTTATGCAGGCAATAGCTAGGGTGAATCGGGTTTTTGCTAATAAACCTGGGGGTTTGGTGGTTGATTACATTGGTATTGGTAATGAGCTTAAAGAGGCTCTTAAAACCTATACTGATTCTAAAGGTAAGGGTGCGCCTACGCTTCTGGCTGAAGAGGCTTTTGCTATTTTTCTTGAGAAGCTTGATGTTGTAAGGGGCATGTTTCATGGGTTTGATTACAGTGGCTTTGAAACCGTGGGGCATAAGCTTCTGGTGGGTGCTGTTAATCATGTTTTTGGCTTAGAAGATGGCAAGAAACGCTTTATTGATGAAATGGCGTCACTAAGTGACCGTACAGAAATTACTTCCCTGAATCAAGGCGAGGGCGAATGGTG
>CAZWJZ010000441.1:0-3665 GCA_964634665.1 uncultured bacterium
GTTCACGCTTTTGATGATGCTTCTTTAGTCGAAACGCTTCCTGCACAAGCAGTAACAGTGGCCAGTGCTGAAACGTTTTGTGGAGCTAAGCCCATCATCCTTAGCCCAATCACCTTCAAAATGCGTTTTAATCCCAACGCAACCGTTGCTAGCAGCTTGAGCCTAGAGCAGCAAATAGACAAGCGTCAACATTCATTGTTTGGTGCTGCCTGGACACTGGGCAGTCTAAAGTACCTTTTGCAAACAAACGCTGTTAGTCTGACCTATTTTGAGACTATTGGGCAACTAGGCCTTATGCTTGATTCCAAAACTGTTTACCCGCTTTTTCACGTTTTTGCTGATCTAGCTGAGTATCAACAGGCTGAAGTCATGCTGTCTTGTTCAAGCCATCCCCTTGTAATTGAAGGTTTAGGTTTACGACTCGGTACCAAGCAACGTTTTATGTTTACTAATTTTACAGCTGAAATTCAAACTTTTTGCCTTAATGGATTAATGGGTCGTTTTTCAGGACGGGCACTTGATCAAACAACGCTAGCAACGGCGACTCAGCAAGCTGAAATATTTCGCTCGAGCTCTCCGTTAAGGTTTGAAATTGGGCCTGGTTTTCAGCTTGAACTAAACCCCTACGCGATTCTAACAATAGACGGTATTGCATGAAACGGGGAGCTGTAATTGGTTGCGGGTTTTTTGCCCAGAACCACTTGCATGCTTGGAAGATAATAGATGGTGTTGAAATTGTTGCTGTTTGTGATACTGACGAACTAAAAGCAAGAAGGCATGCACAGGAGTTTGGCATTGCACACTATTACCGTGATGCGGAAACCATGTTAAAGCAAGAACAGCTAGATTTTGTTGATATCGTCACGCAGGCACACACCCATCTTGCCTTGACAACTCTGGTTGCGAAGTACGGAGTAAATGCAATCTGCCAGAAACCCTTAGCACCAAGTTTGGAAGAAGCCCAGCAAATTGTTGATGCAACAAATAATATAATCTTCATGGTGCACGAAAATTTCCGCTGGCAGCGCCCGATGCTTGAATTAAAAAGAGTAGCAGAAAGTTTAGGTAAGCTCTTTTTTGGCCGAATTCAGTTTAGAAGTGGGTATAACATATACGCCGAGCAGCCTTACCTAGCTACCGAAACACGCTTTATCCTTTATGACCTCGGTGTTCACTTATTCGACCTAGCGCGCTTCTTTTTTGGCGAGGCAATAGCGCTTAGCTGCCACACTCAGCGTGTAAACCAAGGTATAGCCGCTGAGGATGTAGCAACAGCACTTTTGAAAATGCAAAGCGGTGCCCATGTGATTGTAGATATGAGCTACGCGTCTAGGCGCGAGCAAGAAATGTTCCCACAAACCCTAGTTCTACTTGAGGGTGAAAAAGGCTCGGTCAGACTTGGTATCAATTACCAGCTAAGTGTTACTCTTGGTGGCAAAACAGAACACATTGATATGGCACCGCGCAAGGTTTTTGGTCTAAGCTCAACTTCTAGTGCTATTCCTGAAAGCGTGCTGGCAATTCAAAAACATTTTATTGAATGCCTTGAGATTGGTAAAACGCCTATTACCTCTGGTACAGATAACTTGCGAACCCTCGAGCTTACCTTTGCGGCATACCACTCGGCTAAAGAGGGTCAAAGCATTAAGTTTGGAGAGCGTTAAATGAACCGTATTGTCGCACATTATCTAATAGAAACCGCCTTTGACCCGCAGCAAGCTGCTGAAATGATGGCGGGTGAGCAATCGGTTGGCACTTTTGTAAAAGTTCCAGGTGAAACGCCGGAACGTGTCGAAAAGTATGGTGCTCGGGTGGAAACCGTTGAACTAATCGGTGAGGTGAACAAAGCCTCTTTAGAAGGTGCTAGAAATCCGCGGCAAAGCCCAATCAGGCAAGCAAAAGTTAGCTTATCCTTTCCGCTTGATACCATCGGCACTTCGCTAGTTGGCTTGTGGACAGCCGTAGCGGGAAACCTGTTTGAGCTCAGCCCTTTTTCAGGACTAAAGCTCGATGAGCTAGAGCTGCCCCAAGACTTTACAACTGCCCAGTCAGGCCCCCAGTTTGGTATTGAGGGAACACGCAAACTTGCAGCAGTCTATGAGCGTCCTATTATTGGCACCATAATTAAACCGAGTGTCGGCTTGTCACCCCAAGAAACAGCCGCCCTTGTTAGCCAGTTAGCCGAAGCTGGTTTGGATTTTGTTAAAGATGATGAATTGCAGGCCAACTCGCCCCACTCGCCGCTAGAAACAAGAGTTAAAGCAGTGATGAAAGTTGTTAACAAGAACGCTGAAAAAACGGGTAAAAAACTAATGGTTGCCTTTAATATTTCCGGCGAGATAGATGACATGCTGCGCAACCATGATCTTGTTTTAGCTGAGGGTGGCAGCTGCATCATGGTCAATATGCTAGCAGTGGGCCTAGGAGCCGTTTCCGCTTTACGTAAGCATAGCCAGCTTCCCATTCACGGGCATCGCGCAGGCTGGGGTATGCTAGCTCGTCATCCTCTTCTAGGTATGAGCTATCCTGCTTTTGCAAGCTTTTTTAGATTGGCAGGGGTTGACCACTTGCATGTAAACGGCTTAGATAACAAATTTTGCGAAGCTGACGCATCCGTCATTCGTTCAGCGAAAGCCTGTTTAAAATCCTTAAATACCAGCCCCGCCATCATGCCCGTTTTCTCTTCGGGTCAAACAGCACTGCAAGTACCAAGTACCTTTGCAGCTGTTGGCAGCACTGACTTAATGTACTTGGCAGGCGGTGGCATTATGGGGCATCCTGACGGGGTAGCATCGGGGGTTGAAAGCCTAAAAGAAGCCTGGGCTGCAGCTCTTGAAGGAACTAGTTTAAGCGACTATGCCCAAACGCATGAGGCTCTAGCAGCGGCGTTAAGGATGTTCGGAAAGTGAGCTATTTGCTTAGCTACTACGGTGATGATTTCACAGGCTCAACCGACGTGATGGAAGCGTTGTCCCTGGGTGGTGTACCCACCATTCTTTTTCTAGAACCGCCAAGCAAGGCGCACCTCGCCGCTTTTCCAAAAGCTCGAGCCATCGGTATTGCCGGCACAAGCCGTGCCATGACAACCGAACACATGGACAAACATTTACCTAAGATGTTTGCTGTACTTGGAGCGCTCAATGCCGACTTTTGTCACTATAAAGTCTGCTCAACCTTTGACTCTTCACCAACACTAGGCAGTATTGGCAGGGCCATTGAGCTCGGCTTAGAGACCTTTCCACAAGCCTTTGTTCCCCTTATTGTCGGCGCTCCGATTTTGAAGCGTTACGTTATTTTTGGGAATCTATTTGCCACGGTTGATGGCGTTACACACCGGCTTGACCGCCACCCCACTATGAGCCAGCACCCCTCAACACCAATGACGGAAAGTGATCTTGGACGACACTTAGCACAGCAAACAGGGCTTTCGGTAAGCAATGTTGATGTCCTTACTTTAGCGCAAGATGCGTTGGTGATTGCCGAGCAAGCCAAGGCAGCAAAGACTGATATTGTTCTATTCGACACGGTGACGGAAGCCCATCTAGAAACACTTGGAGAAGTACTCACTTGCTTAAAAGACGAGGGTTTTCAATTTCTTGCAGGCTCGTCAGGAACAGAGTACGCCCTAATTGCTTACCTACACAAACAGGCTAAGTTAAGTCCTG
>CAZWJZ010000442.1:0-3652 GCA_964634665.1 uncultured bacterium
TTGCCTGTAAATAGGACAGTTTTTTGTCAAAACCATCGCTTTTGCCCATTGGAATGCGAAATGTTAAATGTGTGCCAAGTATCGAAAATGGAACAGTGATACACTTTTGAACATCGAATATCGCATGAAAAAGCGTGTGGTGGTAGAAATGCCTCCAATCCTAACTTTAGGCCTATGTGCCTTTCAAGGTTGTTTTGTCACTTGATCTTAAAAGAATCCAAACAGAATTATTCAGCTGCCTCCGTCTAACATCCTTCATTTCAAACCATGCTTGGTTTACTTTCACAATATCCCTTCGCAACGACTCATAACGGCAAATATTATGAACTTTTTAGAAGCCCTTTGGTCTATACTTTGCGTCCCTATGGTTATGAATTTCATTGTTCACCAAATCCTCAATCTCTTCTTCAGTCAGTTCTTCCTTTGGCTTTTTGGAAAGGCTCTCAAAATACGCCTGATTTTGAAGCCAGCGTCGCATCACATTTTCAATAAAATAAGGCATTGCATGAACATCGTTATTTCGCTCTAGTTCTGCATATATTGCGTCATAGGTTTTTTTGGTAATTTGGATTGAAGCTATTTCGATAGTCATGCTTTGATAGTCCTTTAAATGCGCTTCAGGTAAGGCCCAAGTATTATTCCCAATCCTCTAAGAGCAGATTATCAACTCGTTGAAAATGACGAGTGTTATGGGTGACTAAAGTGGCGCGGTTAGCTCTGGCAATGGCTGACATAAGCAAATCGGCATCTTCAATGGGTGTACCTTGTTTACGAAGGACTTGATAAATATCTGAGGCTTCATCTAATGCAGGAACATCTAGGGGCAACAATCCAAAGTCTTGTACCAGTTGAGAAAATAAATGGCTTTTACGCTGAAACGTTGGCAGATGAAGACCCCGTTTAATTTCGTAGTAGCAGATAACATTAAGCGTGACATCATGCCCATCATTAATATCATCACGGACTTTGCTCAGAGCTTGTTGATTGCCATTTAGAATTTGGCTGACAAAATTTGTTTCAAAAGTGTAAAGCATGAAGCCTAATCAGGCTGAACTGAAAAATTATCTTTACTAAAAAAGGGACGGCGTTTTACAGCATCCAGAAATTCCGCTTGGGCAGCTTCATCTTCAATGGGTTCTGCTAAGGCTTCCCAAAGAGCAATGTGTTTTGCACGCTTCGCTTCTTCAGTTAATTCATCAAAGTCTTCTTTAATCTCGATCTTTCCATGCCAATTGCCCACACCTAAAACACGGTCAGTATTCTTTGTGTTTTTGCCTTTTCGGGCAAGCAACTTAAATGCTTCATTGATAACCTCTGACTGATCGCTAAAGCGACCTGTCGCAAGATATTCTTGAATGAGTGCTTCTTGCTCGTTGGAAAGTTCTATCGTCATACCTCCAGAATAGGGGATTTTGAGCATTTGAGCAAGTATTTAACGTGTAGTAGGAAAATGACCGCATAAAATCGCATTAGGGGTTTTAAGAGAAGCCGATCCTGTTTCCATGAGAATGAGTGGTTTGTCAAGCGATAAGCACAAGTCTCCTTTGGACTTGATTGTTATTAGTGGACAACTCAAGTAGGGTCTTGGTTGGTTCTTAATGTAGAGAAAAAAACATGAAGGGGTCCAGAATGGAAAAGAAGCAAGCTCAGGCTATTTATAGTCTTCAAGACCTTTCACGGAATCACTCACTATTTTGACTTTCCAAAGCCAAACCGCTCTCTTAACTTTCTAGCTGTCGATGTTTTAGCTTGCTGAGGTTCTGCTGTGCTTAAGCTTGGTTTGCCAACAAAGCTGCGTTCTTTGGCATCATAAGGTTCAAGTACCCTCTCTAAGTAATCAACTAACTCACCTAATTGCCAAATAGGCCGGTGGGGTGAAATGTATCTAGGTTTGAGTAGTTTTCCTTGCTTAACGTATTCCCAGATGGTTTGCCTATTTTGAGTTCCTACATATTTCATTACTTGGGTTGTACTTAGATTTTGGTAGCGCTCTGCCATACTTAAATGCTGTGAAGGTAATTCTTTTCTTGCAGCCATGTTTTTATTTTATCTCACAAAATAACTGTATAGGACTATAACGGACTCAAAATGACACTTTTCACCCATTTGCAAGATAAGCAAGGCAGCTGCATAAAGCTTGTTTATCACGCTTAAACTTTTGTTTATAAGCTTAAACTAAACTCCTCACTTTCAAAACTAATCCTATTCGGAAGCAGTTATCCAGTCCATCACAAGAAAACTAATGGATTTATACTGCTGATTATTTATGTACGTAAACTTATGGTTACATGCCTATATATAGTATAGATTTAGGAAGTCTCGTTTATCATCATGACTGAGTTGGTCTTTAAGACTATCCCAAACTTTAGTGGGAAGATCCTTCAGGTTTCCTGTCTGACATGAAGGTAGTTTATCAACTTACTGTTAAAAAAAGATTGTACTTGCACAACACCAAAGCGTTTTTTCACATTACTGCCGTATGGTTTTCTAGATCTACTTCGAAAAAGAGTGTTGTGAAAGACTAAGTTGACCGAGTCAGGAGTTTTAATGTCAACTATTATTAATGTCTATGAAGCCAAAACGCACCTTTCCCGCTTGCTTGAGCGTGTTAAGAATGGTGAGGAGATTATCCTAGCTAAAGGAGGTGTACCTTATGCTCGCCTTATGCCTTTGGTGCAGAAAGAACGAGAACTTGGCTTTGTTGAGGGTAGTGTGCCAGAGAGCTTCTTCGAGCCTTTATCCGAAGATGACCTTGACGCGTGGCAGTAACCGTTCTGCTTGGCACTCTTATGGAGCTTATTAGAACCTCATAAATTAAGTGAAACTGCTCTAACAACAATTAAAGATCCTGAAACGGTATTACTAGTAAGTAGTGCCAGTGCTTGGGAGCTTAGCATTAAACATAAGCTTGGCAAACTCACAAGTGCCAGCAGCGTCTTAGCAGATTTTCCTAGTCACCTTAAACGTTTGCAAGCTAATCTATTGGCTATAAGCGTAGATCATGCTCTTAAGGCTGGTGCTTTGCCTTTACACCATCGTGATCCTTTTGACCGAATGTTAATCGTTCAAGCTCAACTTGAAAATATTTCGGTAATTTCAAATGATGAGGCTTTTGAGAATTACGAAGTTGATTTGTTATGGTGAGAAGGCTTATGCTTTCAGCTCGCTGTGCACATCTTAAAGCTTTACTGTATTCTGCTTGAGCGTAGTAGTATTGTAGTTTGGCACCTTCAAAATGAATGGCACCTTCAAAATCTTGTTCTTTACTGCAGTTTCCAAAGTCTTGACTTATATGCTCTTCTAAGCCAGTCATTTCTGGCATGACTGCAAGTAACTTGGCTTTTAATCCAAACGCTAATAACTCGTCATTATTTTCTAGTAAAGCTAAGGCTGCCTGGTCATCTTCTTCACTGCCTAGCATTATGTGGAGTTCGGCTTTTCTGCAGTTAATAATGGAATTACTACTATATATATAGTATAGATTTAGGAAGTCTCGTTTATCATCTTGACCGAGTTGGTCTTTAAGCCTGTCCCAAACTCTGCTGGCATGAAGATCCTCGTGATTCCTGTCTGACATGAAGGTAGTTTATCAAATTATTGCTAAGTACGGGACAAAAGTTGAATACAAAAGCTAAGGTCACGATGTCTGAAG
>CAZWJZ010000443.1:0-3648 GCA_964634665.1 uncultured bacterium
CCTGGACGCTAAGCGAAAAATAGACGAGTTGTTGTTCGTCGTCGAAGCGCGGTAGCCCGAACAGCTCCGAGACTTCCGTTTCGTCCAGAATATGTAGCCGCCGGGTGCGCTCGTGCATAACTTCGCCTCTTTCTTAAAAACGGTGGTTTTTGAGAACTGTTCTGGGATAAATAAAAACCGCTGGGAAGTCCCTAAAACCTTTCTCAATAACCCTTCTCGTTTTATACTTCTCGAATCATATGCTCAAACACGAGTTTTGAGAAAATTCAAGCGCTTATAGGGAGACAGAGATGTTAATCGGCTATGCACGGGTATCTACCGATGATCAATCACTCGATCTACAGCTCGACGCACTTAAAGACGCCGCGTGTGGACGCATCTATCAGGACAAACTCTCAGGGCTCAAAAGTAAACGTCCAGGGCTGGACGAAGCTATTGGGCAGCTGCGACCTGGCGATGTCTTTGTCATCTGGAAGTTGGACCGACTGGGTAGGAGCGTTAAAAGCCTGGTGGATTTTGTAGCAGAGCTAGAAAAGCAGGAGCTGCAGTTCAAAAGTCTGACGGACGGCATCGACACGACCACCCCGACCGGCAGGTTTTTCTTTCACGTGATGGCGTCCCTCGCTCAGATGGAGCGGGAACTGATTGTCGAGCGCACGCGCGCAGGGCTCGCAGCGGCTAAACGGCGAGGGCGTGTCGGCGGGCGTAAACGAAGTATGACGAAAAGCAAGCTCGAGTCAGCCAGGAAGCTACTCGACGAGGGCGTACCGCATAAGGAAGTGGCAGAGAATCTAGGGGTGTCCGTGCCAACGCTTTACAGGTGGTTGCCTGCAGCTAGCAGATAAAACCTATGCGATGGTTTTGAGTTCAGAGTTGACAGCCTTAAGATCGAAATCTTCTGGGTCGAACGACCCGCCAACCCATTCCAGGTATTCCTCATGCTCATCATGGTCAGGGTCATTGATGGCTTCCAGGAAGTTCTCGTAGCCCCAGGGTCCACCGACATCTTCAGGTGGGCATGAGCGTTTGCCCTTAGTGCAGCGGGGGTAGGTGACGCCTGCTCCGGCTTCTTCTATAGCTTCTACCTTTATTTCGTGCAGCCAGCCGTCGCCAAAATCATATTCATACAGGAACTTGTCACCCGCAGCTGGAGCGGCTTGAAACAGTTTAAAGCGTCTACCACTTTTAAGCTCGAAGTCAGCATCAGGAAAGCTCTCGCCATAGAATTCCCCGTCAACAATAAATTGATGCAGATGACTATCGAACCAGCCGAAGGATTCCTGGATAACCTGGTGCAGTTTATAAAGGCTGCTGTTGCCCTTCACTTCGACACGCCGCCAGATGGGTGGGCTGATATCCCGTAGCGTGATTTTCAAGCGGTAGATACGGTCTGATAGCTCAGTACTCATACCCAAATTATAGCTCAGCTAAAGGCTGGAATATACCTTTTTGGGCGTTGTGCCAAAATCCCCAATAAGGTATTATACCTTAATTAATGAGGTATATCAAGAGTTTTGTTGTGCTAGACAGGGAAAATAGCGTTTTTATTAGGTAGCAAAAGATAGCCTGTTTGCTTTGCGATAGTGTAGGGCTGCCAGTGGTTAGCGGGTGGGTTTGGACCTGCTTGCCAGATGGGCAGGTTTAGAGCTAAGGCTGTGTTTAGAGCTAAGGTTGAGCCTAAACCAAGGTTGTTTGTTTCTGGTGGGTAAAGAATAAGCGCGTTTGCTTGTGACACAACTACTTTGGTTCTTTTTGCAAAGGAGTACTTACCATAGCCAAATGTTTTGGCTTGGATAATGTGAGCTGTGGGGTCTGCTTGTCTAACAGCTAAGTCAACACCTTTAGCGCAACCCACTCGAATAGAACCACCAGCAGCAAGCACAGCAGCCACTACAGGCGCTACAGGATAAGGTGAGCCATAACGACTACCTGCAAACGCTACGACAGCTGAGAGGGGAAATAAAGAAGGGTTTGTTTGTTGATTGTTTGAGCTGGACACTAGGACACCCACCACTTAGCTATGTCTAATAGGGTTGCTTTTGAACCATGGACACGCAAGAAGGTATGACCACCATGACGACGGACTGAAACAGAGACAAAGAATTTTTTTGCCAAGTTTAAAGCTAGGGTTTTAGCTAGGAAAGCTGAAGCAGGTGAAAGGGCTAAGGCTAAAGAGGGTTTAGCTGTTTTTGAACGAGATGACCAAACCCAAGCACAGCCTGGGCAGTTAGAGACAGCAACCCCAACAGAGCCAGACCTAGAACCAAGAACCCTTGAAGCACTAAAGAAAGCAGACACAAATAAACCAACCTTTCTTTTAAAAACGTTTTTTGCCCAACCGAGCTAAAGAAATGAAGGCAGGCAGCGCAGCGGAATGCAAGTTGGAGCGCCCCACTGGACGAACGAGCTTGCATGAAGTGAGCAGCTTGGCATAATGACTTTGCTCGGATGACAAAACAAAACATCAAAAAAAGTACGAAGTTCAATGTTTCTTTGCTCTTCCCTGTTTAATCTTTTTGTTTGATCTTTGTGTTTAGTCTTTAGGGTTTGGGTTTCCTGCGTTAATGAGTTGGCTGTTCGGTAACAGGGTAGGGAGTGAGTAAGCATCAGCTTTAAGTAATTGGGTTTAAGGAATGGGAATAAGCATCAGCATCAGCTTATGGGGGTACAGATTAGGGTTGATAGTTACGCTTTTGTTACAAGAAGAATGAAAAACATACTCGAGTTAAAACGATGCAAGGAATTCAGTGGAGGTAAATAGGAAAGGGATACTCGAGTGTTTCATGAAGGTTCGAAATATTGACTTGCGTAACGTTACACGCTACAGTTGATGTGAGGTAAAACCTTGATAGAAAGCTTTCGTCACAAAGGACTAAGAGACTTCTTCGAGCAAGGCAAAAGCGCTAAGTTAGACAGCAGGTACTTAGCCAAACTAAGACTCATCCTCTTTAGGCTTGATACTGCCGTCGATATTGAAGACATGCGTTATGCAGGGTCAGCTTTACATGCTTTAAAAGGAGACTTAGAAGGCTACTACGCTGTTAAGGTATCTGCCAACTGGCGCTTAGTCTTTCGCTTTGAAAACGGTGCAGCTTTAGATCTTGATTTACTGGATTACCATTAAAGCCTTTGATTAGATTATTAAGGAGTAAAGAATGGCTATGTTTAACCCACCCCACCCAGGAGAAGTCCTTAAAGGCTTATACCTTGATGAGCTTAACTTAAGCATTACCCAAGCATCTGAAGCTTTAGGGGTAAGCCGAAACAGTTTATCCAGAGTTATTAACGGCAAAGCAGCTATTTCACCAGAGATGGCCTTTAAGTTAGCCAAAGCCTTTGGAGGCAACGCCAAATCATGGCTCAACATGCAACTCGAGTATGACTACTGGCAAGCCAAAGACAACATAGATGTATCCCACATCAAAGTATTCAAACCCTTAGAAGAACTACCCGTTTAAGACTTAATCTAAAAAAGCCAATAGGAGTTTAAGCATGAGATTAGCAAGTCACAGACCCCCCACACATCCAGGGGAAATGCTGTTAGAAGAATTCTTAATTCCTTTAGGCATGACACAAAAAGACTTAGCCCAACGTTTAGGAACAAGGATTCAATAAAACTTAAGAGTTAAGCATTTCGAAGAAGGGTTT
>CAZWJZ010000444.1:0-3633 GCA_964634665.1 uncultured bacterium
ATTATGAGGCAATCACCAGTATTTTCATAGCTCTAACTTAGTGGAAACTAAAGATGTATGGTTAATCAGTAATGGGGGGCTAAAAATCTGATTACTGTTATTCGTAATGGTCACTGAAAATCTTGAGCTTGACATCATGCTGTCACTACTCTGAGCAAAACTTAAACCCAGCACTAAAACTATTAAAACTCCGATAAATTTCATATCTTTTCTCCTTTGTTATGTTTCGCTCACAGCTTAAAAACTAAGCTTCACAAATAGTTCACGAGTTATCACAAAAGGTTCACAGGAAAGGGAAAGCAATGAGCCACGAGTGAAAGGTGAAAAGTGCAAAAAATCTTTTAATCTTCCAATTATCTAATTTTCTTTTTTCTTATGTAAGCTTTAGACAGTTAGCTAATCGCATTACGTGCCAGCATAATAGCTATGGCTTTACCCCCTCTTAATGACACTATTGCAGCTATTGCCACAGCGCCGGGTTCTGGTGCGGTTGGCATTATTCGATTATCTGGAGCAGATAGCTTTGCCATAACCGACAGTTTGTTTCAAGCTCAAAACCAGTTAAGCATTTGTAAAACAGCTGCAAACAAAGTTGTTTATGGCACCATTCAAGATGACCATGCTGTTATTGATGAAGCTTTAGTACTAACCTTTAAAGCACCTCACTCGTACACTGCGCAAGATGTTATTGAGTTACAAACGCATGGAGGGCCAGCTGTATTAAGACGTGTTTTAGAACTTGCTGTTAAACAAGGAGCAAGGCTCGCTAAACCCGGTGAATTTACCTTAAGGGCTTACCTGAACGGACGCATTGACTTAGTGCAAGCCGAAAGTGTGCTGAACATGGTTAATGCACAATCTGAAAGCGCGCGACGCAACGCAGCACTAGGTTTAAGCAAAGCCCTTAGTGAAAAGCTCGAGTTTATTCAAACTTCTATAACGAGGGTGTATGGCAATTTGCAGGCGGTGTTTGATTACCCTGAGGAGGGTGTGCCTGAGAGTGCATTTCAGCAGCCTTTAAGAGATGCCGTAGCTATTATTGAGGCGTTACTTAAGACGGCTAAGGCAGGTCAGCTTGCTCAGAAGGGTGCGAAGTTAGCGCTTGCAGGTAAGCCAAATGCGGGTAAGTCAAGTTTGCTTAATGCCCTGCTGGGGTTTGAGCGTTCTATTGTGAGTGACATTCCGGGTACGACACGTGATTACCTTGAAGCTCCTTTGAGTATTGAAGGCATTCCTATAACAGCGATTGACACAGCAGGTATTCGCCAGACCGAAGATAGTATTGAGGCGAGTGGGGTTAGGGCTGCTAAGGGCATTGCTGAAAATGCTGACCTTACGCTTTATTTGCTAGACAGTAGTGCAACGAATCATGATGAGGATAGAACGATGATAGAAAGTTTAGATCCTGCTCGTACCTTGCTGGTGGCTAGCAAAGCAGATTTGGCTTCTTTAAGTGCGTTTCAAGATGCCATTGCGGTATCAACTGTGACGGGTGAAGGTTTAGATGCTTTAAAGACAGCTATTGCTCAAAAGCTTATTGGGGACGCGTCAGCATCTGAACTTTGGATAAGTAGTGAACGGCATGCCAGTGTCTTAGAAACGGTAAAAGACTTACTCGAGCAGGCCATTCATGCACCAGATGATTTAGCTGCCCTTGATTTAGAGGAGGCTTTAAGAGCCTTAGCTGATATGACGGGTCGTGGGGATATAGCTGAGGAAACTTTAGAGCATATTTTTGCTAATTTTTGTGTTGGAAAGTAAAGCTATTTATTAACATAACTAAGTAAGAAATAAGCTGCTGCTATTAAAGCAATTACTCCCCCTAGTATTTTTAAGCGCTTTTCTAACTTCAAGATGGCTTGATAGTTTTTAAAAGACTCTCGACTGAGAGCGTAAGCATAAAAGCTCGAGCTTAAACTTGCAGCTAGAAAAATAGCGATGATTACGAAGTTTAGGGTTAGACCTTGTTGAGTTATAAGGCCTGCTAATCGTAGTAAGCCAAAGGCAATGAGGCCTGAAGTTAGCGTTGTACTTAGAGCTAAACTGGGGGCTTTTTTTATAAATGCCCAGTGGCTTCCTTCAAAGGCTTGCTTAAATACTGGCTTTACTATGCTTGGCGTGTACTGACCTGTATCAGGAAAAGCTTCTAACCCTAAGTCAGAAGCCCGCTCGCACCAAGGGCAAGTTGTTAAGTGGTTTGCGTAAACATGTTGCGCATTTAAACTGCAATTCACAAGGGATTGCTCTAAGCCCTCTAAGGCATTTTGCCACGCTTTAGCTGTGGGGCGTTTACGCCATAAGCCTTGCTGAAAAGCATCTTGAAATAAACGACGCATTGTTCTGGGTAAATGCTCAAAGGGTAGCGCCACAGGTGAGCGCTTTAGCTTATGCCCTAGGTAAGGACTGTTAGACGCCGCTATATTATCTACCAAATTAGGCGGTTCACCCGAACCTTTATAAACACCTGCAAAAGGATGCACGCCCTCCATAAGCAAAAAAAAGAGCAATATGCTTAAGGCAAAAGCATCATGATTTTGCTTACGCGTAACCTTCTGAAAACTCTTATTTTGTAACTCTGGCGCAGTGTACTCAGGCTTACCTACAGGGCAACGGTAGACTTTACGGCCATCTTTTACTTGCACTGAATCACAATCAACTAAGCTCACCAGCGCCCTATTTGAAACCAAAATGTTACTCTCGTTTAAATCACCAATCACGTAGCCCTTGTCATGCAAAGCAGCAATGACGGTACATAAATTACGGGCAATACGCACCAAATAAAGCCATGTAAGGGCCGGCGCTCGCTGCCTTCTTGATTTAGGATTGTAAAGCTGATGCAGCGCCATAGAGCTATTTAAGTCTAAAAGCGGCATGCTAAAGCCAATGACATCGCCATGCTGATCATGCACCAAAGCTTCCGGCCAAGCTATAGAAATATGCCCTGCACTACGTGTCGGATCAAGTGGCGCATTATCAAGCATGACTTGCAACTTAGCTGCTTTTTCTTCACTGGGTTCATGGTAAAGCTTAACGGCTTTAGCTTCACCTTTAAGCAAAAAAACACTCGCCTCACCACCCCGCCCAAGTTCAGCAGCAAGCTCGAGTTTTTTGCCTTGAGCAGTGTAGACACGCGGTAAGGTCATTAGTGTTAATGCTAGCTTAGAAAGAGATGCTGGGGTGTAGGGAGAAAACGAAGCCCTTTCTTATTATTCATCTTCATGGCATTTTTAAAACAGTATGACGGCTGCGTTACAGCTTGCGAGCTAAACGAATCAAGATAGATGAACTTAAATTGAACATTTTTACAGGAAAGACGAAGTCCTTGAAGTTAATTGCATTCACAGACAATCATCCTATCTAAGCTTTGTACGAAGTCATTAGCTGTTGATTGTGGTATAAAAAAACCTTGCTAGCAGCCTAATTTAAAAACATTAGCTGTAAACACTTTATTTATCAAAAGCCTAAGTACGGGACAAAAGTTGAATACAAAATAATAAGTCATCAGCTTTACGGTTTAGATTGCTAATGAGATGCTTGAGATAATCAAGACCATGTCGAAAGAATGACTTCTCCATTCGTAGTGCGACTCGTTTCTCGCTGAACTGAAAAGGAAGTGAGACTAACGGCTAGAAG
>CAZWJZ010000445.1:0-3633 GCA_964634665.1 uncultured bacterium
AAGCTGTTTCTTTAGATATCGTGAAACCTACACATGCTCGAGTTTAGTATCAATTGTATATGAATTTTTTATGGAGGTTTTTTCTTATATCATCATTTGAGTTCATGATTAACAGGTTAGACTAGAGGTCATGCTTAAACAAAAGACTCACTCGAGTGTTTTGGCATGCCATTCTAAATGCTTTAGCTTTTTTCTTTGTATAGTTAGCTGCTTTAGCTCATTTAAAGGTGGTTTGGGTTAAAACTACGTGAATGACGCGTGAACGCTTAGCATAAGGCAGTGTGCTAAGATGCGTCGTCTGGAGAAATAACGTGATGAAACAGATAATGAAATTAATTGCTTTGCTAACGATGTTATTGCTTTTTGGCTCGAGTTTTGCGCAACAGAACGTTACGCTTAGTGGCATTATTAAGACAGATAATGAGATTCCTGCTGAAACTAAGGTTGCTATTCATGTGGTTGATCGTGATGGTGTTTGGCAGCGTGAAACCGTAAGTGTTAGCCCTGTTGCGGGTACCTTTAGTGTTACCACGGTTGATCTTGAGCCTCAGGAGCTTTCGCCTTTGCGGAGTGGCTCTATTTTGCTGCCTGGTTTACAAAATGAGTACACGGTGACGCCTAGTGAGGGTGTTAATTATGCGTCTGCGCGCGTCAATATGTATGTGGATGCTAATGCGAATCAGGTTTTTGATAGGGTTATTGATGCGTTTTATATTGGTGTGCCTAGTTTAGAAAGCCCCATTGGATTTTTTGCTTTGATTTATGTTGATCAAGATGTGACACTTTCAGGTCGGGGTACTGATTTGAATTTGGTGGCAGGTTGGAATGTTTATACGGTGCGTTATCCTGAAGCGACTGAGGGTAGTACCGCTACGCCCGCCGCCATTTTTGAGGTTCAGCATACTGTTAGTGACATTGTTATGGATGTCTTTTTGCCTTAAAGTGTTTTTAAGCTATCAAAACCTAAGCTTTATAGACTACCTTGCAAATAGTGGGGTAGTTTTTATTGGTTGGGTTTAGGTAATGCACCTCTAGGTATAGAACGCGCATAAGCGTAACTCGAGCGTTCACTTCTTATGTCTTTACCTTGATGTTTTAAGCTAATAATGATGCTGCTTTCCACAGCATTAATGAGTGAATCGTTTGCGTTTATGGTAGCGAAGCTAAAGCTTCTATCAAAACTTGTGTAGCTAGCAGTTTCTAGCTTGGCGCCTATAGAACTTGTTGTTGCAATAGAATCAGCAAGAGGGTAAGAGATGGGTGTAGCACTCCAATTTAAGCTAGGAATGCTGTGTTGTGGCCAAGCAATACCTGTAACGACATGCTCAACGAGTGCCAAGCCTGTTGTTAAGCCCCCGTCGCCTAAAATAGCTTCGTAGGGTTTGCGGTCTTCTATAGAGTAAGCGTAACCGCAGTAGCTTTGTCCACCTGCATCTGCACAATAGGTTGTGCCTTCTGCAACCAGAATAGCGAGTAGTTTTGCACCTGTTGTGTAAGAGCTGCCATTAATAACTAGTGTTTGATCCGCTGGGTAAATATAGCTTGCTTGTGATACGAGTTCATCTACTCGAACTAAAGCCAAACGAAGATTATTATCAATAGAAGCAGCACTGATTTGTTGCCCAACTACTTTTTGATTTGAGGTGAAAAAGAACAAAACAGCGGTCATGAGTACACCAAATATTGTCATGGAAAGCAATAACTCGACCATCGTAAAGCCTTTTTTACTCATTGTTTGGGTGCCCCAATTTCAGTCATGAGTTCTGCACGAAGTACCTGATTAAGGTCATAGACTTTTACATTTACGCGTCTTAACGGGCAAGCTGTACCGCTTGCTATGATGCTGCCATCAATATCAATACAGTCAATGCTTATAGTAGGCGGGTCATAACCATCAGGTTCTTTATTAACGGTAATTTCAGGTTTTTTGTAATCTAGGTCAACCGCCCATTTCTTTTTGAGTTGCTCGAGTACTGAGCTTGCGTAGGTTTGCGCGGTTATGTTTAGGGTATTTGTTTTTCGGGCTCTAAGCCCGTTAACTATAATTCCGCTTACCAGTAGCATGACAACAGCAAAGATGCTTACGGCAATCATGAGTTCGACTAAACTAAAGCCTGATTGTTTGCTTTTGACTATGTAATGCTGTTTCATCTTAAAATCACGGCTCCTGTTGGTAACAGATAAATGTTTTTGCTTTTGCCATTTAGGCTAACAGTATAGGTTTGTGCTGCTTGGGGTAAGCCGCGACCTGTAAATAAACTTGGGTTTGTTGGGCTTATGCTGGCGCCATAACTTAAGTCTGATTCTTTAACCGTTGTATTGTCTGAGCTGTAAACCCATGTGAGTTTATTCGTAGCTACATTAACTTGTACAAAACGACTTTCAAGCCTAGCTTCATTAGCGGCTTGCTTAAGGTTTTCAGCAACCATGCTGCTAACCTCATTGAGTCTTTGTGTTTGCATAACTGCTCTAAAATTAATAACGCCAATAGACAAGAGTATGCTGAGTATTGCCATAACGACAAGGAGTTCAATTAAACTAAAACCGCTACTGAGACGCTTCATAAGTCACCTGTAGTTTTAATTGCTCTGGTAAATTATTAATATCAAAGCTGGTTAACTCTTTAGCGCTACCGTCAACAAAAACAAGTGTAGTTTTTCCTTTGTGGCGCTTAATGCTGTACACCTGATTGCTATTAATAGCAGCTGCAGGTAACCAACTTAAGGGCTGAGACTGTACTTCACTAGCAAGATCAACCGCTTGCCCATTAACAAACACTCGAGCTTCTGTGTTGTAGTTAGTTGTGTAGCTGCTGCTGGCTATTACGCTGGTGCTTGCTTTGGGTCTGAGTGCAACTAAAGCTAGTAGTGCAATTATGCCTATAATTACAATCATCACGGGTAAGGGTAGCTTCATGGCTTTATTCGACCCTTTCTTCACGCGTATCTGCTAGCTTCCAGCCGATGGTTTGCCCGAGTTTGGCTGAAATTAAGTTGTAGCCGTAGCCGCCGTTACGCATGCGGTGATCGTAATTCACGGTTAAACTGCAATCATCTGCGTCTGGCATGAAGGCAGCGTCACCAATGAGAGCTGCTGAACTTTGGTCTTTACAGTTCATGTTTTTGAGTGCATCGTAACGGCTATTTTGAGGTTTAAATCCTCCTGGTCGAGCGCTATCTAATACACCTGGTGCAAGTACACCAATTTCTTTGGCAATCATGCCGCCATTAATAGCCATGGGTGCGTTGTTGGCTTTGCCGGCTATACGTTGATTGGCATATAAAAAGGCATCTACTTTTTTGGTTTGTTTTGTTAGGGTTTGAACAGTGTCTACCACACCATTTATGTAGCCACCATCAACTTGAAATTCGCCTACAGAGTTACCTAGATCATCTTTAAGATCAAGCCTGACGCTAGCGCCAGTGAACATAGCGGTTGCCATTTCTAGCAGTGACGCCTCAGAGGCATTTGCGCCTGCAAGCTGCACTTTGAGTTCAGCTAAAACATCTGCTTCAGATGCGTATTGACTCATATCTACACTGGTACGCCACATGTCATAGCCGCGATCTTCGGTACCTAAGATAGAGCGATACAAATCATCAGTCATCCAGCCTTCAAATTCACCATTTGTCT
>CAZWJZ010000446.1:0-3622 GCA_964634665.1 uncultured bacterium
GACTAAAACTATAGATTTATGAGAAAAATAAAGAAACTTCTCATCATGAATATCGCCTCAGACGCGAAATCTACGACATACCTTTAAAACTAAGGTGGTAGGTAGTTACGTAAAAACACTATTTTTTTAATTCTCTAAAGGCAATATCAATACTCACCCTCATGCGCTCAATAGCTTTAGCTAGCAAACCAATTTCATCACTACGCTTGGCTTCACTAATGTCTCCACTTAAGCGACCTCGACTTATATCATCGGCAAGTTTAGTGAGATTTTGAATAGGCTTAACAAAACGCCGAGCAAGCAAAAAAGCTATGCACACAACCAAAAGCGTAGTTACGACAAGAAGCATCAAAGCAATCTGCCTTGAGCGTCTTAAAGAGGCAAACGCCTCGTTGTAATCTTGCTGCACAACCATAGTCCAACCTAAATCAGTGATTTGCGTATAAGTAACTATTTGTTTATCAACTAAGCTATACCTAAACACCTGCTCAGCTTCACTTTGTAAAGCTGGATGAAGACTAAAATCTTGCAAAGCCTGACTTAAATCTTGAGCATTGCCATGAGCAATCACTTGCCCTTGATCATCCAGCAAAAAAGCAAAGCCTGTCTCACCCACCCTTGCAGCAACCACCGCGTCAGAGATTTCTTGCACTTGGGCAGACATAGCCACAATACCCACCTTAGTCTCACTACTATCAAAAACTGCTTTGGCTAGCACCAAGGAAGCTTTACCACTAGTACGCCCAATCAGCATTTGCTGCCCCACAGTCAAATCATCTTGCATAACTTGTTTAAAGTAACTACGATCACCAAAATAATAGTCATTAGGGTCTTCTTGATCATTACGACCTATATTTTGACCATCTGACGCAACTGTAAAAGCCAAAAAAACCCATTCATAACTATCACTCATAGCTTTTAAGATAGCGTTTTGCGGACCACCATTCATAGCTTGAATAGGCTCTAACTTAGAAGCATACTCGAGCATTCTCAAATTCATATCAACCCAGTTATTGGTTTGCAGTACTAACGCGTCAGATGTCTTTTGTAAATTCGTGGTAATGCTTTCATTAATATCTCTTTGACTAAGGCGAGCATTCACAAACCATAAACAAGCCAAAGGCACAAGCGCAACAAAAAGCATGGCACTAAGAACCTGAGCAAACACCCCAAAGCTAGGTTGTTTAGACTTCTTTACGCTACTTAGCATTTCTTAAAGCCTATCATTCTGAGGCTTGCAATGTGCGAGTTAAAGCAAAGCTGATGTCACTACTAAACAAAGAAAGATACCGACAAGCTCGAGTTTTCTCTTGCTTGAAGCATGAATGGACAAATCTCATTTAAGCTTGACAGACATCATCTCAAAAGCTGCGTTATACTAAAGGAATGGAAAAAGCTAAAAATGTTTTAGGTACAGCTCTAAAAGACTGCTCTACTGACCCCATGACAGGCTTTTACCGAACTGGCTGCTGCGATACAGGCCCTGCAGATAGGGGTTTACACGTGGTTTGCGCACAAATGACCACAGAATTTCTGCAATTCAGCAAAGTCATGGGGAATGACTTAACAACACCCATGCCTGAATACGGCTTTAATGGCTTAGAACCAGGTGACAGGTGGTGTTTATGCGCTGCACGCTGGCAAGAAGCCTTAGAGCATAACGTAGCGCCCCCTATTATTTTAAGTGCAACCCATGAAAAAGCCTTAGAGGTTGTTGGTTTTGATGACCTAATGGCACACGCATTAGCAGAAGTTAGCAACTAAGTAAACGCAAGCTAAAAATGGGAATTTTTAGCTTGCGTTTAAGCGTTTATAAACCGAGGAAACTCGCACTTAATTAGATTTTTTTGTTAACTTGGAACTACTTAACGAGATACTCGAGCTTTGTTACTTCTTTTACACCTAACTCATCTATTCAGGTAATTTTAATCTTTTGTTTTTAAACTAGAAATATGAAATTAGTTATTTTGTTTTTTTCTTTATGTCTAATAGGTTGTGCTTCACCACAAGAACAAATCGAAGAACCCGTCGAAAAACCCATCCCCATTATCAATTCTGAAATTAGTTTTACTAAAATCGCGGATGGTTTTAATCAGCCTTTAGGTATAAGTCATTCAAATGATGCTAGTGGACGCCTTTTTATCGTCGAGCGTGGGGGTACCATTCGCATAATTGATGCATCCGGAACCCGTATAGAGCATCCTTTTCTAGATGTTTCTTCTTTGGTTGATACAGATTTTGGCGAACAAGGCTTGTTAGGCTTAGTCTTTCATCCTAAGTATAAAACGAGCGGTCGATTTTTTATTAACTACACCAATAAAGATGACGACACTATTATTGCAGAATATAAGACCTCGCAAAACACGAACGTAGCAATTGAGAGTCCAACTCGCAGATTGTTATTCCTAGAGCAACCAGAACATAATCATAATGGTGGACATATGGCGTTCAGTCCTAAAGATAATTATCTTTATATTGGCACAGGTGACGGGGGTGGTTTTGATGACCCTAACGATAATGCCGAGAATTTAGATAGCTTATTAGGTAAAATGTTGCGCCTAGATGTAAATACAAATCTGCCTTACGCAGTGCCCAATACAAACCCCTATGTTAATGATAGCGCTGTACGTTCTGAGATTTGGGCTCATGGTCTAAGGAACCCCTGGCGATTTAGTTTTGATAGACTAACTGGCGATTTATATATTGGGGATGTTGGTCAAGCACGTTATGAAGAGATTAACTTTCAGCCTAATGACAGTAATGGTAAAGAAAATTATGGTTGGGATACTACCGAAGGGCTCGAGTGTAACGAGCCACGTAACGACTGTAACAAAGATGGCATAAGCCTGCCTATTTTGACTTATGGTCGAGATCAAGGAGTTTCTGTGACAGGAGGTTATGTTTATCGAGGAAGTGAGATTCCTTGGCTTCAAGGTAAGTACATTTATGGTGATTTTGCTACCGGCATTATTTGGATGGCAGAGCAAACTGCTTCTGGCTGGAAGAGTGAAATGCTGGCTGATACTGAGTTTAATATTTCTAGTTTTGGTGAAGATGCAGCGGGTGAGCTTTACCTAGCAGATTACTCAACTGGTAGTATTTATAAGTTTTCTGGCGTTGTGGAGTAACTGAGCTTTAGCTTGGAACCGTTGTGACAATATCATGCTTGGCTGCCCATAAAGCGATATTTTCTTTTTTATGACTGCTATCCTATGCTCTAAAAATTTGTCTTAGGTACAAACAAAACTAGGAATACTTATTGTGAGTAGTCAGTTGCTTTGCGGTGCTCAAAGCTTGGCCAACCATCACCTAATAAAGCGAGTAAAGCTATCATCTGTACAGTACCCTCAACAAGATGAGTACGGCGCAAGATGTCACTTTGGTCTCTCCCTTTATACAATTCACTAAGCAAAAACAGTCTTTACTCAAAGCACTTCCACGATTCATCTGCGAAGCAGTAAAGTCTGTAATCTTGAGTCATTGAAACAAAAGTACTAAGCAAATATCTTAGGTTTAGCTTGGAACTGCTATCACAACCCTAAAACAGCACGAGTTTTTGAAGAATTTGAGAGGTATATAAGTAAAGAGCCTTACTCTTTACTTATATACCTAGTACACCCAT
>CAZWJZ010000447.1:0-3599 GCA_964634665.1 uncultured bacterium
TCACCAAGTCCAATAGCCCATGCTGAGTGTTGAGCACCAATAGCTATAGGGATGATGGAGCGCACCATTTCGGGGTACATGAGGGGCCACTCGAGTACTTGCATGCCGCCCATGCTGCCGCCAATAACAGAAGCAAAGGAGCTTACACCTAGCTGTTCAGCGAGTCGTTTTTGAGCTGTAACCATGTCTTTTATGGTGTAGCGTGGAAAGCTGAGTCGGTAGGCTTCTTTGCTTTTTGGGTTCAGGCTTGTTGGGCCAGTACTACCGTAGCAACCCCCTAAAACATTGCTACAAATAACAAAGTATTTGTTGCTATCTATGGGTTTTTTGGGACCTATGAGCGGGTCCCACCAGCCCGGCACACTTTCATCTTCATAGAGACCTGCGGCGTGCGCTGAACCTGTTAGCGCATGGCAAATCAAAATGGCATTATCACCTTTAGCATTAAGTTCGCCATAAGTTTCATAAGCAATCGTGACAGGCTCGAGTGTTTCACCATAGTGCAACTTAAGTGGGTTTTCTGGCGTGGCTATGGTGACTGATTGAGGCTTAACTTTACCTACCGAGCCAGCACTATCTGCTTCTGTTCTTGCAATAAGGGCAGCATGGTCACCCCAAGATTCGTGTACAAGTGTGCGGCTTAACATAGTTTTAGCTTACTTTTATGCTGTTTAAGGCTTGCGCGAAGTCTTCTTTTAAGTCTTTTAGGCTTTCTAAGCCTACGCTTAAACGAATGAGTTCTGGGCTTACTTTAGCTGCGTAGCGTGCCTCTTCGCTTAGGCCAGCGTGGGTTGTTGTCCAAGGGTTTATGACAACGGTTTTAGCATCACCAATATTGGCTAAATGAGAAGCTATCTTCACGTTATCCAAAAAAGCTTTGGTGGTTTCTAAGTCAATCGTTTCAAAACTAATAACCGCACCAAAGCCATTTTGCAAGGTACGCTTAGCAACCTCATGTGACGGGTGAGACTCGAGTCCGGGGTAAATTACTTTTTTTATAGCTGGCTGTTGTTCAAGCCACTTAGCAAGCGCTAAGGCGCTATCGCAGGAGCGTTGCACCCGTAAATTTAGGGTTTCTAAGCCTTGAAGTGCTTGAAAAGCCGCATGAGGTGACAGGGTCATGCCCATGGTGAAGAGTCCCAAATCGTAAGCTCTACTTGCAAAGGCTGTGTCTCCTCCTTTATCAAGATAGGTTTTGCCACGAGCATCTGGTTTTGTAAAGGCAGGAAAACGTCCGTTTGTCCAGTCAAAACTGCCTGCATCTATTACTGCACCCCCTATAAAGGTGCCGTGTCCACCAATCCATTTGGTAGCTGAGTGAGTGACAATATCTGCCCCTAAACTAATAGGTTGACAAAGGTAGCCACCGCATCCCCAAGTGTTATCAACCACCAAAGGCACGCCTTTAGCATGCGCTGCGTCAGCTATGGCTTTTATGTCTGGCACTGAGCAGCTTGGGTTAGCTATAGACTCAACCAGCACACCCACCGTTTGTTTAGTAATAGCTTCTGAAATAGCTTGCGCGTTAGGTTCAACAGCTATAAAGTCACAACCCCAAGGCTCTAAGAGTTTACGAGAAACTGAAAAAGTACCCCCAAACAATTCTTTAGACACCACAAAATTAGTACCCGGCAGGGCAAGGGCAAAAAGTGTTGCTGTAGTTGCAGCTTGACCTGAACTTAAACCCACACCTGCCTTAGCTTTTTCTAAGGCAACCAGTCGATTAACAAAAGCATCAACGGTTGGGTTATGCATACGGCCATACTGATTACCCTTTTTCTTACCCGAAAAAACATCCTCAGCGTACTCTGCACTTTCAAACGTGAAACTACTCGTTGCATAAATAGGTACAGCCCTTGCTTTGCTTAAAGGATCAGCTTGCTCCTGACCCGCATGAAGTTGTAAGGTTTCAAAATCTAATTCAGGCATAACTTACTTTCTAAGAACTACGCTCGAGTATGTCTTGGCTACTTCTTATATCGGCGTATTCGTCTTTGAGATTAGCTAAGGATAGCGCATGTACGGTTTCTGCTGTGTGCCAGCGTCCTCTTAGGTCTTGTTTATCAAAGGTTGCCGTGGCATCTTCAATAACAGTAGTTTTAAAACCTAAATTACCGGCCATGCGTGCGCTTGCTTCTACGGAATTATTGGTTATAACGCCAGTTATTAGCAGCTCATTAAGCCCTTTTGCTCTTAAATCAGCTTCTAAATCTGTTTTGATAAAGGCATTTTGAAGGCGTTTTTGTATTATTTTTTCGCCCTCTAAGGGTTGTACTTCTTCTTTAAAGTGGCAACCCTCCTGATTAGGTCTATACGTTGATTGAGCTTCTGTCGACAGATGCTGCACATGAATGATATGAAGCTGATGCTTGCGACAGTGTTGAAGTAGACGCTGAATGTTCTTTTCAGCGTCTAGATTATTCCTGCGCCCCCAGCTGGGGTGATCAATCGCTTTTTGTACGTCAATAATAATAAGCGCCGTTTGCTGCATGGCCTTTAGGCAGCTGCAGGTTGTTTTGCTTTTTCAAGAGCTTGAGCAAAGTCTTCTATTATGTCATCTATATGCTCTGTGCCTACACTAACGCGCACGGTTCCTGAACCAATACCTGCCGCTTTTAAACCTGCTTCGTCTAACTGTGAGTGGGTTGTGCTGGCAGGGTGCGTGACTGAAGTTTTTGTGTCGCCTAGGTTAACTAAGTGAGAGGCTAATATAACGTTATTTAAGAAGGCTTTACCTGCTTCTCTGCCACCTTCTAATTCAAAGGTTAATATGCTGCCTGCGCCTCTAGGGTAGTTAGCTTTTGCTCTTTCATAGTAAGGGCTAGTTTTTAAGCTAGGATGATGAACGCCAACAACGTTGTCTTGTTCCGTGAGCCATGTTGCTAGCTTTTCGGTATTTTCAATATGTCTATCTGCTCTTAGGGATAGGGTTTCTAAGCCTTGTAAAAATAAGAAGGCATTTTGGGGTGCTAAAGCAGCACCTAGGTCACGTAAGCCTTCTACTCTGGCACGTATGGCAAAGGCTATATTCCCAAAGGGGCCGTTTACACCAAACACGTCACCGATTACAAGACCATGATAGCTGGGGTTTGGTTGACTAAAGCCGGGGTAGCGGGGGCTATTAAAGTCAAAACTTCCCGCATCTACAATCACGCCACCTATGCCTGTTCCATGACCATTTATCCATTTAGTGGCTGAGTGAATAACAACATCGGCACCATGATCAATGGGTCTGTAAAGATAGCCACCCATAGCAGTTGTACTGTCTACAATGACCGCCACACCTTGTTCGTGTGCAACTTTGGCTATGGCATCTAGGTCTGGCAAGGCTAGAGATGGGTTAGGTATTGACTCAACATAAACTGCTTTGGTTTTATCATCTATCAGGTCAGCAAATTCTTGCGGGTCATCTTTTGAGGAGGTGAATTTAACCTTGATGCCTAAACGTGGCAGAGTGACTTTGAACATGTTTAAGCTGCCACCGTAGAGGTTTGGAGATGACACGATGTTATCACCTGCGTCAGCTAAGTTGGTTATAGCTAGAAATTCTGCAGCGTGACCAGATGCTACAGCTAGGGCTGCCACGCCACCTTCTAAAG
>CAZWJZ010000448.1:0-3596 GCA_964634665.1 uncultured bacterium
TTGTAGCTGCTGCTGCCTTTGCACTTTACGGCATTGCTTATGGTGTTGAAGATGCCAGGTACATTCTTCGGGTAAGCCCTCAACAACTTATTGGTACAGGTTTACTTACTTCGCTTGCAAGTGGTTTGTTTGCTGTTTTTACAGCTGATAGTTTTCTGACAGGCCAATGGCTCACACTTGATTTTGCAGGTGGCTTCAAACTAGGTACGCCCTTACTTTTTGATCTAGGTGTTTACCTTGTAGTTGTTGGGGTTACCCTCATGATGATTTTTTCTTTTGAGGAAGCTTAAGTTATGGAAACAGCACTTACTTTATTGATTGGCTTACTTGTCACATGCGGTCTTTACCTCATACTCGAGCGTAGTTTACTCAGATTTATTTTTGGTCTTATTTTGCTTAGTAATGGCGTTAACTTGCTCATTGTGACTTCGGGTCGCATTTCTAGAACAGCGCCCCCCTTGGTACCCGAAGGTCAGTATGCCCCTGTTACTAATGTGGCTAACGCCTTACCACAAGCCCTTGTCTTAACAGCTATTGTGATTAGCTTTGGCTTGACTGTTTTCACTTTAGCTTTAATCTTACGCAGTTATGAGCGTTTTGGCACTATAGATAGTGATGAGCTCTCTGAGCTAAATGAAATTGATGATGGCGAACAATTAAGCAGCAGCCCCAATGCTCTTAGTAACAAAAAATCAACCCTAAATAAGCCTAGCAAGCCTGCTAAGGCACAGAAACTAAGCTTATGACTTGGCTACTGGTTCTACCCATTCTTATTCCCCTTGCAACTGCAGGCATTATGCTTGCCTTTAATAAGCACAACAAATGGCAGCAAAGACTCAGTATCTTTAGTAGCTTCGCAATCTTACTGAGCAGCATTGCCCTGCTTAATAACGTAACGCAAAACGGCATTCTGGTTGCCCAAATGGGAGACTGGCAAGCCCCCTTTGGCATAAGCCTTGTCGGTGATCACCTTACTGCCATTATGGTTTTAATTACAGGCATCATGGGTTTCACTGTATCCCTATACGCAACCCAAAACATTCCAGAAAAGCTCGAGTCTTTAGGCTATCATCCTCTTTATCAGGTACTGCTCGCTGGCATTAGTGGCGCTTTTTTAACTGGGGATTTGTTTAATTTGTATGTCTGGTTTGAAGTGCTGCTTATTTCATCATTTACGCTTTTAACCTTGGGTGGTAGCAGAGCGCAACTTAAGGGTGGCTTGCATTATGTTCTTATTAATCTGTTTTCTTCACTCTTATTCTTAACTGCCATTGGCATCTTGTACGGCCTTACAGGTGCGCTTAATATGGCAGATATTGCGGTGCAGCTAAGTAGCTTACCTGCTGGGCTTGTCACGACTATTGCTATGCTTTTCTTAGTGGCGTTTGGTATTAAGGCAGCTATTTTCCCCCTCTTTTTTTGGTTACCTAGCTCTTATCACACACCACCTGTGGCCATATCAGCCATCTTTGCAGCCATGCTTAGTAAAGTTGGCGTGTACGCACTTATTCGCGCTTTTACACTTTTTTTTACCCAAGATATTGCCTACACCCACACCCTTTTGCTGTGGATAGCTATGCTCACCATGCTTATAGGTGTTTTAGGTGCAATTGCCCAAACTGATATTAGAAAACTCTTAAACTTTCATATTGTTAGTCAAATTGGTTATATTCTGCTGGGTTTAGCTTTATTTACACCTTTAGGCTTAACCGCCACTGTTTTTTATCTTGTGCATAACATTCTGGCCAAAACAAATCTAATTTTACTGTCAGGCATTATTAAACGAGAAGGCGGCTCTTTTGAGCTTTCTGAATTAGGAGGCCTGTACCAAGACAAGCCTATTTTGGCTATCAGTTTTGCCATTTCAGCTTTTTCACTAGCAGGCATCCCTCCTTTATCCGGTTTCTGGGCCAAACTACTGGTCATAAGAGCAGGCTTAGAAGCCGAAGCTTATCTGGCTGTAGCTGTCAGTTTAATCGTGAGTGTCTTAACGCTCTTTTCAATGACCAAAATCTGGCAAGCCGCTTTTTGGAAACCATACCCGCAGGAAAAAGCAGTCAAGAAAAAAGCTGAAAAAGGAACACCCGCCAACTTAAATCCTCTTTACGCAACGACTATAGGCATAGCCATTCTCATTATGCTGATAGGCTTATGGCCACAAGCGTTATACACAAGCTCTCAACTAGCCGCAACCCAGCTTTTAGATAGCCAAGGCTACATAAACTCTGTACTTGGTCAAATCTTAGGACAAACACAATGAACATACTCTTCTTAAATGTTTTACTCGCCTTGCTATGGTCAGCAACAACAGGTAGCTTTACCGCGCTCAACCTAAGCATCGGCTTTATCATTGGCCTAATAGTATTAGCTATAGGCAGCCGCGCACTTGGTGAACCCTACTACATAAGAAAACTAAGCAAAACCATCAATCTTACCTTGTTCTTCTTAGGAGAACTCTTAATCTCAAGCTTAAGGGTTGCTTATGATGTCTTAACACCTAAGCACAATATGAAACCCGCTATTATTGCTGTACCTATTGATTTAGAGAATGACCTTCAAATTACGCTGCTCGCCAACCTTGTGTCTTTAACGCCAGGTACGCTTAGTCTAGATATCTCTGAAGACAAGAAAACCCTTTATGTGCACGCTATGTATGCCTCTGATCCTGAAGCTTTAAAACGCAGTATTAAAGAAGACTTTGAGCAGCGCATTAAAGAGGTCATCGCATGACAGAAATACCTGCATTTTTAGCTACTTGCATTACGATAGGCTTTGTCTCAATAGCTGTTTCTTTGATCTTTGCTTTTATTCGCCTTGTTATTGGCAAAACGCTAGCTGACCGTATTGTTGCTTTAGACCTCATGTCATCCCTTGTTATTGCCTTTATTGCTCTTTTTTCTATAGCAAGACAAGAAACTGTCTATTTAGATGCCAACATAGCCTTCGCACTGGTAGCCTTTCTAAGCACCGTAGCCTTCGCTCGCTATATTGAACGGCAAGAAAACAGAAGCAACCCCGAGGATACACATGCCTAACGCGCTAAGCATCTTGGCAGGCATCCTCATTTTACTAGGCAGCGCCTTTGCAGTTATTGCCGCCCTAGGCATTTTACGCATGCCAGACCTATTCATGCGCATGCACGCCGCCACCAAAGCAGGCACCCTAGGCGTAGGCTTCATTGTACTTGCCGTAGCCATATTCTTTGCTGACTTACGCGTCTTTGTAGAAGCCCTGCTCATCATCTTATTTTTACTCTTAACAGTCCCCATAGGCACACACGTTCTAGCTCGAGCTGCCTACATTAAAGGACTCGTCTTATGGGAAACAGACTTAGATGAACTCAAAGACCACTACGAAAATGAAAACTCGAGTTCGACTCATAAAGTAAAAACGAAAACCAAAAAGCGCTTGAGTTAAGATAACGATTGATCTTTTAGAGATTATCCGCTTAAATCTTTTTTCACCTGTGCTGCTTGCGTTTGTGGCAGGCTTAGCAGCCACCCTGCTCCGCAGTGATCTTAGATTTCCTGAAGCCCTCTACAGCCGCGATTCCGCACCCCTAAATATACATTTCGAAGAATTAACAGTTTTCCCTT
>CAZWJZ010000449.1:0-3595 GCA_964634665.1 uncultured bacterium
GCACAATTATTTTTCCAGATGTAGAAAATGACAAACTCTTAGCAGCTATTCGCACTGAAAAAGGTAGTCCTGAAATTGATATTGGCTCTTTACCCAACCGCTTCAAGGCAAGCGTACCAGAATCATTTGATGGAAATTTGTGCAAAGAGGCCGTTAAAAAAGCATGGAAAAACGTTGCTGATAAGGTTTGGTGCAGCTATGTTTGTGGTGTTGCGGAACACGGCGAAAACACCCAAACTATTTGGAACAGGCAAGTAGAAGCCTTTTGGGATATGTCTTGGGTCATGGGTGATGAGCCAAGTGATAAAAGTGACGGTTCTTGGCTAGACCAGCGCAAAAACTGGCGCACGTTTCAACCACCGCAAGAAGGCGGCGACCACTGCACGCTTATGGGTGACTGGCAAGAATTATCGGGTTACACCTTCAAAGACAAATCTAGTGAACGAAACACCGATGGAACTCTTAAAACCAAACAAAAGGTTTTTTGGGAGATATTAAGAAATCATAAAAGCGTGGGCAACTTAAATCTTGCCGACAAAGAATGCCTGTGCGCCATTGCGCTTATCAAGCGACTTTATCCCTTGGTGGCGAAAGACGCTATTGGCTGGGAGCTAGATGTAAAAAGCTGGCCTAGCACGCCCTATGTTGCAGCTATTCCTTGGCTCGAGAAAGCACACAAAACACCAGAAGCAGAAGCGTATCTGAAAATAATTGAAGATGCTAACCTAGATGCTTTTGGCGAATACAACAGCACGCTAGATTGTCTCAAAAATACTGGCAAGTTTACCAAGCTAGACGGGAATTACTTCCACAAACCTGCTTTAGAGAATAAAAATGCCAATCCTGAAATACCCGATGAATTGCGCCCCAAGCTTTTGAGCCAGCTCAAGGAAATAAACAAGGCAGTAAAACATGCTGCTAGCCCTTTTTACGCATTGTTACTTATGGACGGTGACAGTTTAGGTAAGGTGCTACAACACAAAGAAATAGATGAAAAAATAATCTCTCAGGCACTTGCACACTTTACCAATAAGGTAGACGGGCTAGTAAGTAAGGAATGTGGAAAAACCGTTTATGCAGGTGGCGATGACGTTCTGGCACTTTTGCCGCTAGACAAAGCACTCGAGATAGCTAATGAATTACATCAAGCCTATGATTCTGCTTTTGAAAGTATTTTTACCAAAGAGCATCCGCGCCCTATAGATGAAAAAACAGGAAAACCCATACAAACAACCATCTCGGCTGCCGTTATTTTTGCCCACTATAACCAGAGCTTTAGAGCAGTACTCAAAGAAGCGCACCACCAGCTTGATGATATTGCCAAAGAGCAAAATGGGCGGGACAGCTTGGCGGTGGCGGTGCTGACGGGTAGTGGAATAACTCTGCAATGGGTTTCTACCTGGGCAGATGCAGATAAGCACAACAACAGCATGACAAATGAACTTAGCAAGTTAGCCAATGACTTTGAAAGAGATTACTCGAGCGGCTTCTTTTATAACATCCGTGAGCGTTTTGCTGTAGCACTTAGTGAAGATAAAAAAGTAATAACGGGTTTACCCCTCGAGGATTTGCTCGTTGCTGAGTACCTCAAAAACCGCGAACGTAACGCTGATGAGGAAAAAGCAAAACACATGGTTGGTCAGCTTGTAAGTATTTGTAAAGAGCGCAAGAATACTTCAAGGAACACCAAAACAGATGACACCAAAACAGATGATCGCTATTTTGTTGACGGTGCATTACTGGTGCGCTTTCTAGCTGGCAAGGGCAAGGGGTTGGAAGTATGAAACACTATAAACTAACACCGCTTGACACCCTCTTCTTTCGTGGTGGGCAACCCTTTAATGCTGGCGAAACGGGACAGATGGAGATAGCTGGGCATTTTCCACCAGCACCTGCAACTGTGGTTGGTGCTATGCGTGCTGCTCTGGCAAGAAATAACGGCTGGGATGAAAAGAAAGAAAAGCACTGGTCAGAGTGTATTAAAAAAGTTCTTGGTGATGGTGATGCGCTGGCAGATTTGAGGTTTCATGGCCCTTACTTACTCAAAAACAAAGAACTACTCTTTCCAGCACCCTTACATCTGCTGGGTAAAGCTACTAAAGATAATAAAAGTACATGGTCGGATTTTCTAAGACTTGCTCCCGTTTCTGAAAAGGATAGCTTAGCAACTGATATAGGTTTAGTAAGGCTAGTCAAACCCACATCTAAAACAGATGGGCATAAGACGCTTGAAAACTGCTATCTCACGCTAGCTGGAATAAAGAATGTGCTTGAAGGCGCTTTACCTGAAGCAAAAGATGTAATACAGCAAAAAGCTCTCTGGCAAACTGAAAACCGTGTGGGCATTCAGCGTGACTATGCTAGCAAAACCACTAAAGACAATGCTCTTTACCAAACTGCGCACGTGCGGCTGGCAAAAGATGTTGCCTTGGCAATCAGTATTGATGGTTTACCTAACGACTGGGAACCGCAAAACCCTGCACCCCTAGGTGGTGAGAGTCGGCAGACGTGGATTGATACACTCGAGGCTTTATCACTTCCAGAAATGCCCGAACTCCAACCAATCAACGATAAGGTTCACTACACTGCCACGCTCATAACACCAGCAAAGCTAACAGGTGACGGCTGGAAAACACCCCACTGCAAGATTGAGGGCTTAGCTGGCACTGTTGTTTCTGCCTGTATTGGTAAGCCTATTTTAATTGGTGGTTGGGACTCACTCAAAAAAGAACCCAAAGCCTTAGAGCCTTTTTTGCCAGCAGGGAGCACCTTTTTTATGGAAGCAAATATAAGCGAACTTGACACAATCAAAAGCCAACACGGTAAGCACATCGGTAATAAAACCAACTGGGGCTACGGACAAATTTTGATAGGACGGTGGTAAACATGAAAACACAAATCCTTGGCATGTTAGCAGAAACCTTTATTCACCCAGGAGCAGGGCAAAGTGTTGGTGCAATTGATTTGCCGGTAGCGCGTGAAGCAGCGACCAGTTATCCGTTTATTGCAGGCTCGAGCCTAAAGGGAGCTATGCGTGACGCTTATGAGCAAAAAGATGCAGCCAGTGTAGATGAAATTTTTGGTAAACAAGATAATGCTGGAAATCTACATAATGCTGGAAATCTACTCGTTTCTGACGCTAGGCTTTTACTCCTACCAGTCCGCAGTTTATCCAGTAGCTACAAGTGGCTCACCTGTCCACATTTGCTCGAGCGTTTACAACGTGACACAGCTCGGGGTGAAAACACTCGAGGTGAAAACAAAAGCAAGTTTGATATTCCTGAAGTTGCTGACAAAACTGCACTAACAAAAACTAAAGAAAAACTCTTTTTAGAAGAGCGCAGCTTCACAGTTTTAGAAAAAGACATAACAGATGATGTCATTGAGGCTCTAAAGCCCCTTATAAAGCACGAAGATACAAAGAAACGCCTTGCAGATCAGCTAGCGATTGTTTCAGATAAAGACTTTAGCCACTTTGCACGTTATGGCTTAGCTATTCAGGCACGCAACCAATTAACTGACAAGAAAACCAGTAACAATCTCTGGTATGAAGAAACCATCCCACCAGACACCCTCATGTACAGCGTTTTGATTG